>JBGUEF010000187.1:0-6768 GCA_041821485.1 Deltaproteobacteria bacterium | reverse complement strand
CTGGCTGACGAGCGGGTCGTTATCGAGATCGGCGAGCTGGTCGTCCTTCACGTTGACGACGAAAAACGATGGCTTGTTCGTGAGCAGGAACATGTCGCGGAGCACCAGCGCCTCGTCCTCGTCGTTTGGCTCGATGGCGGTCGCCGGCTTGCCTTCGTTGAGTGAGGCTTCGAGACGCTTGCACAGCGCGACCGCCTTCTTTTCGAGTGCGTCTTGCCCTTTGGCGGCACGTTCGGCCTTATCGAGGCGCTTCTGCACCGTCTCGAGGTCCTTGAGAATCAGCTCGGTTTCAATCGTTTCGATGTCTGACAGAGGGTCGACGCGGTTATCGACGTGTACGATGTTCTCGTCCTCGAAGCATCGAACGACGTGTGCCACTGCGTCGGCATCGCGAATGTTGCTCAAGAAGGCATTGCCCTTGCCTTCGCCCTTCGAGGCGCCACGCACCAGGCCCGCGATGTCGACGAACTCCACGGTCGCGGGCACGACCTTCTTCGGACGGTGAAGCTCGACCAACTTGTCGAAGCGCGGGTCCGGTACCGGGACGATCCCGACGTTTGGGTCAATGGTGCAAAACGCGTAGTTCGCTGCCTCCGCTTCCTTTTCGGAGAGGGCGTTGAAAAGCGTCGACTTCCCCACGTTGGGCAGGCCGACGATGCCGACTGACAAAGCCATGGGCCGTGCTTAGCGCGTGGTCGTCAGGGCGGCCACTCAGGGCAGCCAAATGCGGCCAATCAGAAAGAGACCGGCGGCCAGGATCGCGGTGAACGGGACGGTGATGAACCAACTGGCGATGATTCCGCTCACCACCCTGGTGTTGATCGCTCCGATTCCGCGGGCGAAACCGACGCCGATGACGGCGCCCACCAGGGTATGGGTCGTGCTGACCGGCAGACCGAGCTTGCTGGCCATGACGATCGTGGTCGCCGCCCCGAACTCCGCTGCGAAGCCTCGCGAAGGGGTGAGCTCGGTGATCTTCTTTCCGATCGTGGCCATGATCTTGTAGCCGTACGTGGCGAGGCCGACGACGATGCCCACGGCCCCTATCAGAAGCACGCGGTAAGGCACGGCCACCTTGTCGCCGAGCTCTCCGGAGGTCGCTCCAAACACTGCTGCCATTGGGCCGACGGCGTTGGCGACGTCGTTGCTGCCATGCGCGAAGGCTACGAAGCAGGCGGTGAGCACCTGCAGGACCAGAAACACGCGCTCGGCGCGGTACGTGTGCTCGTCTCTGTTTTGTGAGGCGATACGGGTGGCTCGTCGCAACAGCGGAACCGAGAGGATACTGGCGAAGAGGCCTGCCGCCACCGCGATCCCGAGCGAGGGCCCTAGCGCCAAGTCGAGCTTGAGCGGCTTGAGCCCTTTGAACAGGACGCTGAGTGCGAGGATCGCGAAGATCGGAAAGACCATGATTGGGCCCCAGCCGCGGAGCGCCAACAGCGGCCGGTCGACGTTCAAGATGCGCCGCTTGATGAATACGAAACCGAGATACCCCAACAGCCCGCCGAGCAGGGGGGAGATCACCCAGCTCGCAGCGATCTTGCCCATCACCCCCCAGTTGACCGCATTGAAGCCGCCGGCGATCAAGCCAAAGCCGACGACCGCGCCGACGATGCTGTGTGTGGTCGACACCGGCCAGCCAAAATAGGTCGCGATGTTCAGCCACAGCGCAGCGGCGAGCAGGCAGCACGTCATTCCGACGGCGATCACCATCGGGTCTCCGCCGAGTGCATCCATGTCGATGATGCCCTTGCGGATCGTGTTGGTCACCGTGCCTCCAACCAGCATGGCGCCACCGAACTCGAAGATCGCAGCGACGATGATGGCCCGCCTGATCGTGAGCGCACCCGAGCCCACTGAGGTGCCCATGGCGTTCGCCACATCGTTCGCGCCGATGTTCCAGGCCATGTAGAGGCCCGCGACGGACGCAACGGCCAAGACGATCGTGGTCGGCTCCATTGAAACTGGCCTAGCCGGCTACGAAGAGCCTGAACTGATCCCCGACATTTTCAGCGTGATTGGCCATATCGCCGATCTTATTCAGGACCTTGGTCCACATGAACACCGCTGTGGGAGGCAGGGATTCCTCTGCTTTGAAGAGAATCCTCGCGCATTGATCTTGAATCTTGTCGGCTTCGTGTTCGGCGCGACCCAGGATCGCCGCCTGCTCGAGCACCCGCTCCGCCGGCGGTCCGGAGAACCCTGACTCGACCAGGTCGTCGATCAAATCGATCAGCTTTGCGGCTTCTCGAATCGTTCCGAGGACGCTCTCAACGAACAAATCGAGAACGGGCTTCATGTCCTTTGGTAGCGTCAACGGACGAATCGTGAGGAGCACGCCCACGTCCTCGGCACAGTCCGCGATGGCGTCGATCTGGCTGATGAGCTTCAGCACGTCTCGCCGATCCACCGGCATCAGCAAGCGCACGGGCATCTTCGAACGAGCGGCGTTCTTTGCGTCGTCGGCCTTGCCCTCCATCTCGCTGATCTCTTTGGCTACGCGTTCGACTCCGGCCTGATCGCCCTCTCCTAGCAGCTCGATCAGCGTCGGAACTAGATCGCTAGTCCGGATGACCTCCGTCATCAGGTCGCCCACTTTGGGCAGGGGATTGCGCGCGAGCAGGTTGGCAAGTGGTATTCTCATGGCACCTCGGGGCCAACCTTCTCATCCCTTTTGACGGGGCTCAAATGCTAACTCCAGAGGCTTCGATCCCCTGGATTTTGCGCGCGATCTGCGTTGAGGTCGGGCTCCGGCCGTGTAGACTCGTGGTTGCTTGCTTGGAACGCGTCCGTCACACAGACGTCACAAGGGGTGAGCAGGCTTCAGGCACGAAGAGATGGGTTCACGAATCCTAGTCGTCGAGGACGAAACAGACCTAGCCGAGTTGGTGGCTTTCAACCTTCGTGGCGCCGGTCATGATGTCACGGTCGCCCACGACGGCAGCACTGCCCTTGCGGAGATCCAACGCAGCCAGCCGGACTTGCTCGTGCTCGACGTCATGCTGCCCGACATCTCTGGCCTCGAAGTCTGCCGGCGCCTGAGGCGGCAAGCGCAAACCGTCCGTCTGCCGGTGATCATGCTCACGGCTAGAACCGACGAGGTCGATCGTGTGGTTGGCTTTGAGGTGGGCGCGGACGACTACGTGCCAAAGCCGTTCAGTCCGCGGGAGCTCGTGCTGAGAGTCGAGGCGATCCTCCGCCGGACGATTCCCGCCGCGGATGTGGAGGGCCCTCAGGTGATCGCTCTGGGCGAGCTCGTTATCGACGTTCCCGCGCATCGGGTCGAGGTGCAGGGCGAAGAGATCCTTCTGACCGCCCTCGAGTTTAGGCTGCTCCTCGACTTGGCTAGCCGCGCGGGTCGCGTGCAGTCGCGGGATGCGCTCCTCGAACGAGTGTGGGGGTATTCGCCCAACGCAGAGACCCGCACGGTCGACACACACGTGAAGCGGCTCCGCGAAAAGCTCGGGGCAGGGGCGGTCCACATCGAGACGGTGCGTGGCGTTGGGTATCGGGCCCTCAAGTCCTAGGTTGGTCGCGGGGCGTACCCCGCGTATCCTTTCGCTGTGATTCGACGATACACGCTAATCGGAGGGGCAATCGCTCTCATGATGGCGGCTTTGTATGCTTTTTCGCCTGCGCTGACCCCTACGGCTCCTGGCTGGGCCATCGTGCTCGAAGGCGTCGCGCTCGGATGCCTGGTCGGCTGGATTGCGTCGCGCCGGGACGCGCTCGATGCGCGGCGCCTTCAGCAAGTGGTGGAAGCGCTCAACGAACGGAACTTCGAGAGCCGGGCCCGGCTCAGCAGCCTGGGACAGCTCGGGGATCTAGGGCGCTCGCTCGACTCGTTGGCGGAGCGCCTTGCGACTGGGGAGAAGAAGAAGCTCAGCCGCAAGGATCGACTACGAACGATTCTCGATGCGATGGCCGAGGCAGTCATGGTGACGGATTCCCGCGGTTACATCACGCTCACGAACGAAGTGCTGACGGATCTGGTGGGCTTCGAGGCCGAGGGGAAGACGGCGACGGAGGCGATCCGCCATCCGGACTTCCATCACGCGATCGAAGAGGCGCAGGAGGGATTCTCCAGTTTGCTGGAGATCGAGATCGACGGCGTAGGCGGTAGCCATCGCCGCGTTCTTCGCGCGTCCGTGTCTCCGCTTCGCAGCCGGCAGGGTGTCGTCACTGTTTTTCACGACGTGACCGCCGAGCGGGCGGCCGATCAGGTCCGTCGGGATTTCGTGGCCAACGCAGGGCACGAGCTTCGTACGCCTCTGACCGCCATTCGTGGCTTCGCCGAGACCCTTCGGGAAGGGGCGATCCGCGACCCGGAGTCCGCTCAGGGTTTCCTCGATGTCATCGTCCGGCATGCCCGTCGCTTGCAGTCGTTGGTGGACGACCTGGCGGACCTGAGCCGCTTCGAAGGCGAGGAGCTCGAGTTGGAGCTCACGCCGGTTTCTGCGGGGGCCCTGGCTGATGAGGTCGTTCGGGGTCTGGAAGCTCAGTCCAAGGCCAAGGGGCTGACCGTCGCGTGCACGGGGCTGGACGAGGCTCCCCCGGTGATGGCGGAGGCACGGGCGCTCGAACAGGTGCTGGTCAATCTCGTCGACAACGCGATCAAGTACACGCCCGAAGGCGGGGAAGTACGGGTCGATGTCACGGTCAAAGAGCGCGATGTTCTGATCGAGGTCGCCAATACCGGGCCAGGGATCTCGGCCAAGCATCTTCCGCGGGTGTTCGAGCGCTTCTACCGGGTTGACGCTGGGCGCTCCCGCGAGCTTGGCGGCACCGGTCTGGGGCTCTCGATCGTGAAGCATCTGGTTGCCAAGATCGGGGGCGGGATCACGGTCGATAGCGATGCGGATTGGACCCGGTTCCGCCTCCTCGTGCCGCGTGCCGATAGCTCCAAGAGCGACACATACGTGTCACCAAGCTGACACATTCGGCTCGTAACAAGCAGGCAAATGATACCTGCCAGCTTCATTCGTTACGCCCTCGTCGCGTTCATCGCGCTGAGCCTTGCCGCCCCGGCCCTTGCCCAAGAGGGCGGGCCCGCGGAACCACCTGCGGCCGCGCCGGACGCCGAGCCCACCGAGGAGCACCGCACTTCCGAGGAAGTGATCGGGGACCTTCCCCAAGAGCAGCAGGATGCTGTTCAACAGGCCATCGAAGAGGCCGAGACCCCCGAGGGGACCACTGTGATCGTGGTTCCGCCGCCCGAGGCGACGACGCGGGAGTACGACCCTGCGTCCGAGACCGACCAGGAAGCAGAGGCCGAAGAACGGGTTCGACATGGCGTGCCAGGGGACCAGCTCCATCCCAAGGGCGAAGACGAGATGATGGGCGATCACGTCGTCGATCGGGGGGACATCAAGTTCAGGCCCGGCAAGGGCGTCGAGATCAACAGCGCGGACGATGACTTTCAGCTCCGAATTCGTGTCCGTGTGCAGATGCTGTACTCGTACGTCCATGACGAGAACTTGGGGACCAATGAAGGCGACGAGCCTGAAGCCAATCTGAACGACTTTCGGCTTCGGCGCGCGCGCTTCGTGTTCCAGGGCCACGCCTTTGGCGAGCACAACCAATACAAGCTCGAGATCGACCCGCTTCGCAAAGACAACGTGGTCCTCGACTACTACCTCGACTTCACGAAGAACCGAGACATCCAAGTTCGCGTCGGACAGTACAAGATTTCGTCGAACCGGCAGCGCGTGATCTCCTCGGGCAACCTGCAAATGGTCGATCGCTCGATCGTCAACGCCGAGTTCTCGCTCGACCGTGACATGAGCATCGACATTCGGTCGCGTGACTTCCTCGGCAAGAACAAGATGCGCTACGTCTTCGGCATCTCGACCGGCAACGGGCTCAACAACCCGCAGTTCACCGACTTCTCGATGGTTTACCTGGCTCGCCTCGAGTACCTGCCGCTCGGGATCTTTCGCGACATGTCCGAAGTCGACTTCGCTCGGACCAAGCCGCGACTGGCGATTGGCGCGACCTACTCGTTCTTCCAGGGTGCCGACCGCGTTCGTGGCATGGTCGGCGACGAGTTCGCCGACGGAGGCACCGCCAATTACCACTTCGCTTACGTCGACGCGATGTTCAAAGCCCGAGGCTTTTCGGCGATTACCGAGCTCTCCTTTCGTGAAGGCTACCGCAAGACGATCGGCGACAACACCGTACCGCCCGGCTGCGATCTTACGGATCCCCAGTGCACCCCCGCTGACGAGACCGCGCCTCGCAACGGCTTGGGTTGGATGCTGCAGGCCGGGTACCTCATCCCAAACACGCGATTCGAGTTGGCCGCACGAGGCGCGCTCATCAAGGCCAACTCGAAGAGGGGGGCCACCAGCTTGACCGACCGGTACGGGACCACCTTCTCTCTGAGCTACTATTTCGCTCGCCACCCGTTTAAGATTCAGGCCGATGTCTCGCAGCTTTGGGAAGACACCTTCGGAGAAGGCTCCACAGTCTTCCGTCTCCAACTCCAGGCCTCGCTCTAAGTTGAGCCGCCTAGCCTCTGCCTGGCTCGTGTTCGTTTGCTCCGCAGCAACGGCTTGCAAGCCCACGAGCACCGAGACCGCAGCGGACGTACGGATCGTGAACACCACGCCGCGCTGCGAGAAGATCGGCGTAGTCGAAGGCGTCGGCGGGAACGCTCAGCACGCTCGCACGGATGCGCTCGAACAGGCCGCCGAGCGCGGCGCAACGCACATCGTTCTGGAATCGGCACATCCGGACCTCGAAGACGGAATGACGATCGTCGTGACC
>JBGUEF010000186.1:0-6778 GCA_041821485.1 Deltaproteobacteria bacterium | reverse complement strand
GTCCACGACTTTGCGCAGGGCTTCGACGTGGTCTCCCCCATGCGCGCGCAGCAACTCCCCCACACTCTTCTTCCCGTCGATCAGCCGAACCATCTCGTTCTGGTCGTCGGGCATGTCGCGAAGCCGCTCGCGAAGCATCTCCGGGTCGACCTCGAGCACGGCATCGAACGACGGGAGGAGCTCGGACAAACGGCTCCACTCGTCGAGCCTTCGCATGCCTTCCATCAAGAGCGCCTGCGTCGTCCGGTGGACGGTGCGCTCGCTCAGGCTCACACGCCTGAACTCGAGGTCAAACGTGCCGTCGCGCCAAAGCAGGTGCCGATAGACTGCATCCTCGCCGATCAATTCCTCGACCGTAGCGTTGATCACCGCGCCAGAGTCGAAGGATATCATCCCCGCTTGCCCATCGGTCGAGACGAGGGTGAGCACACCGGATTTCCGGCTCACGTCGATTGTCTGCAACAGGTCGACGACGCTCATCTCAGAAAGCGAGCCGCTGAACCGCGTGCGCGCGTCGCTACTCTTGTGCGCAAGCCCGGCGCGCGCCTGCCGCGCGAGCTCGATGCCAACACGGGCGACCACCTCACGAATGTAGATCGGCTTGGTGAGGTAGTCCTCGACGCCGAGCTCCAGCCCACGGATCTTGCTTTCGATCGACTCATCGCTCGACAGGAACATGAACGGGATATGCGACCATTCCGAATTCTGCCGCAGCTGTTCGACGAACTCGAAGCCATTCAAGTCGCTGAACGTCGTGTCGGAGAGAATCAGGTCCGGCTTGTTGGCATGCAGGATCTCGAACGCCTTCCCCACACTGGGACACCCGGCCACGTTGTAGCCGGCGTTCCGGAGGCTCACCTCGAGCACGCGGAGACTACGGGGATCGGCATCGACGACGAGAAGGTTTTGCTTGGTCACTGCGGCCTTTTGTCAGTGGGATTGTGCGAATGGGCACACTGCCATGTCAAGCATGCCTTCCGGCCGCCGACGTGATAACTTGGCAATCGTGGGATGAAAAAGATCGGGGGCATCCAAAGCGTGATCATCGGCGCAGTACTCGTACTGGTCGCCTGTGAAAAACCGCACGCCGATATGGCGTTCCATGAGCTGGACCCGGACTTCGGGGGCCTCCAGGGCGGCAAGACGGTGAAGGTCGTCGGCCGGAGTCTGCGGCTGGACATCGGCTATGCCGTCTACTTTGGTCGGCTTCGGTCTCCCCAGGTATCGATTCAAAGCGAAAAGGCTCTGCTCGCCGTGACACCGCGACACGCGATCCCGGGGGCGGTCGACGTGACCATCCGCGCGGACAACGGCTCGGTGTTCGTGATCAAGCAAGGCTTCGAATACATCAATCAAGGGGGCAACCTCTTGGACGAGTCCGAGGCGCCGTAGCCCTCACGGGCCGGCATCGGCTCCTCCGTCTGCACCCGCGTCTGGTGAGGGCAAGCACACGCCCGACAGGCAGGCCAAGCCCACGGCGCACTGGGCAGTCCGAGTGCACGGCTCATCGAGCTGCTTTGGTTGGTCGTCACGGCCACAGCTCAGAGTGACGAGACAGAACGAAAGCCACAGGAGTCGGCGAAGCATCGCGGCAACGATAGCGCAGCCCGCGATCCGTGACCACGCCCCTTGCCGCAAACGCTGCTAGGCTCCGAGCCGTGGACATCCGGCTGCTGATACCGGAGCTCTTCGAGAAGCTCAGCCTCATCGCCACTGCAGGCCTTCTCGGGGTGCTCGTGCCGCCGCTGCGCAACCGCCTGCTCGGGGTGGGCAGGCCACGTGACATCGCGGTCGTGGTCATCTTCGGGCTCTTGTTCTCACTATGGGGCTCGACGATGGGCTTTGAGTGGCTCGGGCACTTTCTCAATCTTCGGGCCGTAGGCATCATGATCGCAGGCATCTTGGGGGGGCCTCGAGCAGGCGCCCTGACCGGGCTCCTCGGCGGCGGGTTCTACGTGCTGCGGGTCAGCCCGGACGAGTTTCCCTGGGCTCTCGTGGCATCGGTCCTGGACGGATGGCTCGCGGGCCGAATGTCGGTGCGACGGGAGAAGATGTTCATCGGATGGCGCGTTCTGAGCGGCGCAGCTCTAGTGCAATTGGCCGGGTTGACCGTCACCGCTGCGGGCATGGCCTTCTCCGGGTCGAACCCCATCGAGGCGATGCCTTCGCTTGCGGCCCAGCTCGGCGGGGTCGCCGTAGGCGTCGCGCTTTTCGTGAACGTGGCGTTGGTGGTGATTTCGCGCCAGGAGCAAGCGGTCGCACTGGTCGAAGCCCAGGCAGCAGCCAACGCTCTTTCGCTCACTGCCTTGCGCAGCCGCCTGGAGCCACACTTCTTGTTCAATGCGCTCAACACACTGCGGGCCACGATCCGGCGCGACCCAGAGCAAGCGCGCGCACTCGTATCAGACCTCGCCGACCTCTACCGGTACCTCTTACATCACCCGCATGACGCATCGGTCATGAACGAGGTGGAGCACGCCTGCGCGTATCTCGCGATCGAGAGGGCGCGTCTCGGCGACGAACGGCTCGCGGTTCAGACCTCGATCGACGAAAGCGTGCGCGATGCCCGAGTGCCGGCGTTGCTGCTACAGCCAATCGTGGAAAACGCGGTCAAACATGGCATCACGCCCAAGCAAGGGCTCGGGAGGATCACGATTCGGGCATCGGAAGTAGGCGGGCTGCTGCGAATCGAGGTCGAGGACGAAGCCGATGGGCCGTATCGTGGGTCGCCGACGAAGGGCTCAGGCTTAGCGCTACAAACGCTCAGGAAGCGCCTCGATCAACAATACGGTGGACAGGCCAGTCTCCAGCTTTCTTCAAAGGAACGCGGTACTCTGGTGACCGTAGAGCTGCCGAAGCACGCCGGCATCGCAGGAGAGCAAACATGAGCATTCGCGCAATCGTCGTCGACGACGAGCCCCTCGCTCGGGACGAGCTTCGATTCATGCTGGGTCAGTGCGAGGACATCGAAGTCGTCGGCGAGGCCCGCAACGCGCCAGAGGCGCAAGCGCTTTGCGAGGAAGAACAGCCCGACGTCGCATTTCTCGATTTGCGAATGCCTGGTCCCGACGGCGTTGCGCTCGCGGAAACGCTCATGGCCAACCACCCCGACCTCAAGGTGGTGATCGTATCGGCGCACGACGAAGGCGCGCTGCGCGCATTCGAAGCACGCGTGGCGGACTATCTACTCAAACCGGTCCGCCTCGAACGATTGCGTCAGGCCGTCGAACGCGTTCGGAGCGCGTCAGCCGGGGCTGCGAGCAACGTCGAACGGCTCGACCGCATCGCAGTGCGCCGCAAAGACGCCTACGTAGTGCTCGAGCTCAGTGACGTGATTTACTTCGAGGTCAAAGACGAGCTGGTTTGGGCTGTCACCGAAGAAGACCGGCTTGCCATCGACAAGACACTCGCGAATTTGGCAGAGGAGCTCGACGCGGAGGCCTTCTTTCGTTCGCATCGCGGCTTCATCGTTCGCTACGATCGCATCCGAGCGATCGAGCCAACGGGGGCAGGCACCTACCAGCTCCTCCTCGACCACCCAGAGGAGCCGAAGATCCCACTCGCTCGGGAGCGCGCGAAAAAGCTCCGCGAACGCATCCCGTTTTCCGGCTGACCGCGCGGCCAGGCACCGCTGTAGACGAAAACCCTTAGCGTTTGAGCGTCTTGGTGGTAAATCCCGTCGCATGAGGGGGATTCGGATTACTCAATTGCTTGCGCTCAGCGCGCTCGCCGGGTTGCTTGCGCTATCGGCCTGCAAAAAGGGCAAGGACAGCGACACCGCTGCAGACGAGAAACGCGAGCCACCGCCGCCGTCGGGCACGATGAGCCTCCAAGGCATGTACTCGTACATGGCCGACGCGGGGATCTTCGTGGACTGCGCGACCCGGGAGCAGTGGCCCGTCGCCCACGAAGGAGACAACGCGACCTTGGAGCGTGAATACGGGAAAGCCAAGATCACGCCGGGCGCACCGTTGCTCGTCACGGTGGAAGGCGGCTTGGACCTGCGCCCCAAAGTCGACGGCAGGGGCAGCGAAACCACCCTGATCATTCAGCGCTTCGTGCGCACTTGGCCGAGGGAGACCTGCGGGAGCATGGGACCAATCACGTTGGAAGACACCACCTGGGCGCTACTGGAGCTCAACGGTAAAACCATCACGGTCAAAGTGAACGACAAGGCGCCGTACCTCGAGCTCAACTCGAAGAAGGCGAGCGCTTACGGCTTCGGCGGATGCAATCGCTTCTTCGGCTCGTATGAAGCCTCAGGGAAGTCGCTCAAGTTTGGCGCGATGGGCGCGACCCGAATGGCGTGCCCCGAAGGCATGGACGAAGAACAAGAGCTCTTCACCGCGCTCGGAGCGACCACGCGCTACGAGATTCACGGCTCCAAGCTCATGCTCTTCGCGGACAAGACCCTCATCGCGCGACTCGAGGCGAGAGCTCCTGCAGAGTGACTTCGGCGTCACGCAAGGCCATAGCCGCGGGTCTGAAGCTCCTCGATGATTTCCTCCTCGGTCACCTCGACGTCGAGCTCGAAAGGGAACGCGACGAAGCGGGCAACTTGCTGAAGCTCTTGGGTGAAGCGACGAACGAATGAGAACTTGGGATACATGGCGAACCTCCTTTGCGGCGTGTTTTGTGCCGCGTTGTCATTCAGCCTACGGACGGCTCGCAAGAAGGTCCTTTGCAGGACCTTAGCAAAGCCTTAGCTTAGCGGGGCCTCTGGAAGCCCCCGGCATGACAATCGTTTTCGACGAGTTCGAGTTGGACCCGGCCCGCCGTGAGCTTCGCGTGGGCGGTAAGGTTCATCCTCTACAGCCGCAGGTGTTCGACCTGTTGCTCTACCTCGTCGAAAACCACGAGCGTGTCGTTCCCAAGCACGAGCTGCTCGAAACCCTTTGGCCAGACACGATCGTCACGGAGAGCTCGATCCAGCGTGGCGTGAGCTTGGCAAGGAGCGCGCTAGGTGAACGCGGACCCGCGCTCATTCAGACCTTCCCTCGGCAAGGGTATCGGTTCGTCGGCAAGATTCGAACCGAGAAGAAACCGTCCCGCGGGCTCGGTTGGCAGCCTCGGTACGCGCAAAGTGGTGACGTCCACATCGCGTATGCGACGCTTGGCGACGGAGAGACCGACATCGTCATCGTGCACGGCTGGATCATGCCGATGCGTGCGATGTTCCAGCACCCGAAGACGCGCGCAGTAAAGGAGGCGCTGTCGACCGTCGGCAGAGTCATCGAGTTCGACAAGCGAGGCACCGGGCTTTCCGACCGAGTCAAAGAGCTACCGAGCCACGAGCAGCGCATGGACGACCTGCGCGTCGTGCTCGACGCGTGCGGCTCTAAGAACGCAATCCTGTTCGGCGCTTCCGAAGGCGGCGCGCTCGCCATGTTGTACGCGGCCACGTATCCGGAGCGCGTTCGAGGTTTGGTCCTGTGCGGTGCCTTCGCGCGCATGACCAAGACGGTGGACTACCCGTATGGCTACGCGCCGGAGGAGATGGAAAGGCTCAAGGGCTACATCCGCGGAGCCTGGGGCAAAGGCGCCTCGTTGCGCGCGATCGCGCCGAGTGAGCTGAGCGACCCGGACTTCGTCGACTGGGCCGCGTTCGCGGAGCAGGAGGGCGCGAGCCCAGGCAGCGCGCTCGACCTCCTGGAGATGAACATTCGCATCGACCTCCGCGCCTTGCTGCCGACGATTCGCGTGCCGACGGTGGTGTTGCAAGCGGCCGACGACAAGATGATTCATCCGGCCAGCGGTCCCTATCTCGCGGAGCACATCCCCAATGCCCGGTATGTCGAGGCCTCGGGAGACGACCACTACTTCTTCTTTCACAACCAACACGAGATCGTGGACGCAGTGCGTTGGATTCTCTCGCAGGACCCGCCCGCACCGGAAGGCGACCGGTTCCTGAGCACTGTCCTCGTCGCCCACCCGCACGGCGAAATGGACGACGACGCCTGGGTCACGGAGGTCCAACGTTTCCGGGGCCAAGCGGTTGGGGGCAAGCGCCAGGCCTACTTCGACGGACCAATTCGCGCGATTCGGTGCGGGATCGCCCTCGCAAATGGTGCACCGGTTTCGTTTGGCGTTCACGCCGGCGAGGTCGTTCGACGTGGCGCAACCGTCGGTCGGCGGCGCAGCCTTCGACGTCGCGGAGGCGTTGGCGGCGAGGGCTCCGGCCGGCGCGGTGTGGGCCTCACACGTGCTGGTCGATCTAGTGCCTGGCAGTGACCTTCAGTTCGAGGAAACTGGAGAGACGGTGCCCGTGCAAGGTCGTGAAATCACGATGTTCTCAGTGGAAGTCGAGAGCTAAGGATTCGGTAAGCTCGGCAAAAGGACCTTCGCAGGCCTCCTCCGTACCTTGGGAACAAAGGAGGCACTCATGCCGAACTCAAACGCCGCACACATTCTCGAGATCGAAACCACCAGTCACGCCGCCCGTGTCGCAAGCCGCTTCTGCGGCCCTCCCCATTCCGGGAACGGCGGTTACACCGTCGGGATGATCGGGAAGCACCTCGGACCGGAGGTCGAGGTGACCCTCAAGCGTCCCATCCCGGTCGACGACAACATGCAAGTCCTGGCAGACCCAGCGGGCGTCGCGTCCCTTCTGCACGCGGACACCGAGATCGCGAGCGCCCGTACCGCCGAGCTCGACCTCGATGTCCCTGACGGGATCACGTTCGCAGAGGCAGCCGCGGCTCGCGCGAACTTCCCTGGATACAAGGTCCATCCCTTCCCCAACTGCTACGTCTGCGGCACCAATCGCTGCTGCGGCGAC
>JBGUEF010000185.1:0-6799 GCA_041821485.1 Deltaproteobacteria bacterium | reverse complement strand
AGGTTGAAGTGCAGCCGAGTCGCGACTTGGAGCGCCGTCCAATAGAAGCCTCGGAGGGCAGCAGCGATCAGGGCAAGCGGTATCAGCCAGGACAAGACTTGGACCGCTCGCCAAGCCCAGGGGCGCCGTCGGCCTCGGCCTCGTACTACCTCGGACAGCGGGCCTCCGGAGCGAAGGGCCAGATAGTTGAATCCCGCCACGGCCAGCATCGAAACCGAGAACGCGATCCGGCCGATAGATTCGCGCCATAGATCCTCGCCGCGCATCTCGAACACGAAGATGATGAAGACCGCAGGGACGATCATGATCGTGAACCATCGAAGGTCGCGCCAAAGGGCATGGGCTGCTTTGTTCGACCAGCCGCAGTGCGCTTCGGCGATTCCGCCTGGACGAACGAGCTGCCGCGAGATGCGCAGGGTCGCCCAAAGGCCAGCCGCCGTGAGCAATCCGTGCGCAACGCTTCGGGTGAACTGAGTCGCCACGGGGGACAGACCCAGGCGCCAGCCCGCGTATGCGAGCAGCGCCGGTAACCAGACCGCGAGCAGCAAGGTCAGCGCAAGTGCCTCACTGGTCGGCCCGAAACGGGTGCAATCCTGCTTCTTGGCTTGCTCTCCTAGGCTTTGAATCCGCGGGCGGACTCGTCGAACAAAGGGAACGAAGAGGATCGCCAAGAGCAATGCGAGGAGGTTCACCGGCCAGAGCCGCGTTGCGGCGTCGCGAACGCCCGTCCCAAGCTGTGCCCAGTACTGCGGGCCGAAGAGCCAGGCCAGGGCATCCCGTCCGTCGGACAGAAGCTCGGGCTGGACCGCCCTGCCGCTCGGGATCCAGAGGATGCGTTCATCGATGAAGTCGAGGAGGTCTTTGGTGCGCGCGATCAGCTCGTGCTGCTGGGCATCGAAATCGACGAGCTTTTGGAAGTACGTCTCATAGTCCTCGATGAGCGCATCCATATACCTGCGCTGGGTCTGAAAGAGCTGACCGAGGAGCTTTTCGAGCTCCTGCTGCCCTTCGGCGGGCACCGGCTCTTCGATCGACGCCATCGCTTCGCCCACGAGCGCATCGATGTCGGCCAACGCCTCCCGTTGCTCGCGGAGCTTGATCTGCTGAAGCTGCACATCGCCGATCTGCTCCTGGCGCATGCGGATGAACCGGCGGTACATACCGATGTCCGGGGCTTCAGCTCTATGGCGCCGCAACAGCACCCCGACCGAATCGGCAAGCCCAACGGCCTCGACGCGCGCCGCCAGCCGAGCGAGCTCGGTCTCGAGCTCGGAGACCTTGGCCTCGGCACGCTGGAGCTTCTTGCTCACGTCCTCGATCTGCTCGTGAAGCCCACCGGCGCTGGTCCGAACCGAAGTTAGCGCTTCGTTTCGTTCATAGAGCGCCTGGAGCTTCTGCTTGAACCCGGCCGGCAACGCCGTCAGCTCCTCGAGCAACTGCCTGGTCGCCTCATTCTCGCGCTCGACCTCGAGCCGCTCCGACTCCTGCTTTGCCTCGCGAAGCTTGCTGCTCAACGCCTCGAAGTACGCGATCCGCAGAGTCGCCTGGTCACGCCGTTTGCTGAGTAGCGTACCGCGTGCGTCGTAGCTCCCGAGCTCGTTCTGGTAGGCCTCGATCTCAGCTTCCACGGCCCTGCGCTTGAGAGCGTCCAGCTCCCGAAGCGCTTTGCCCATCGAAGACTCAGCGGCGGCAGAAGGCGAAACATCATCGAGCTCCTTGAGCCGCCGCTTGGCGATCGACAGCAGCTCCGGAATCCGCTTTCGCCGCTCTGCCCGTCGGTCAGCATCGAGATCGAGCTCAGTGGCCTCCCGTCGGGCTGCAGCCAGGTCCTGCACAGCCTCCCGTCGTTGCGCATCGAGCTCGGCAGCGCTTGCGCCCGGGGGCGTCGCAATTGCGTCGCGCTGCTGGAGGCGTGCGATTTCTTCGTCGATGACTGCGGTGCGCGCTTGTGCTCCCTGCCCGGCAAGGAGGTACTCTGTTGCCTTGGCTTGCCACTCGTCGAGTCGCTCCTGAACCTCCCGCGTTTTGCGCTCGACCTCGGTCCGCTCCGGCGATGCCTGCGCAGTGGCGGGCTCCTCGGGGGGCTGCAGCGGGCTTTGCTGAGCGCCCGCGGGAAACGAGAACAGGATGACCGCCCACCAGAGGCCAAGCGTGATCATGCCCAGCCGTGTTTTGTCTCGACTGCTCATCGGGGCTTTCGAATTCGCATTAGACCTTCTTGGGCAACGGAAGCGACGAGCGCCCCCTTCTGGGAGTAAATATGCCCGAAGTTGAGCCCCCGGCCGCCCGACGTTCGCGGGCTTTGTGTGACGTAAAGCATCCATTGGTCCGCGCGAAACGACTGATGAAACCAGATGGCATGGTCGAGGCTAGCAATGATCAGCTCATCCGTCAGAAAGCTGTGCCCGTGCTGGTTGAACGAGCCCTCGAGCAGGCCGTAGTCGCTGGCGTACGCGAGCACCGCCTGATGAATCACGGGGTCGTCGCCTAGCGCCGCCCCGGCGCGAAACCAAGTTCGCTGAATGCCGCTGTGCGCCTTCGGCTCCAAGAGGTCGACGTGGTCCACTTCGCGCCTCTGGATCGGTCGATCGAGCAGCAACAAGAAATCGATCGCCGGATGACTCGACCCCTCCTGATAGGCGCGCAAGCGCTCTTCATTGCTGGGAATCGTTTCCGGCGCTGGCGCCTCGGGCATCGGCAACTGGTGCTCGAGCCCGTCTTCCTCAGCCTGGAAGGACACCGACATGTTGAAGATCGCCTTACCGTGTTGTTTCGCGACCACACGCCGGGTCGCAAAGGAGCGGCCGTCACGAATGCGATCGACGTCATAAATGACGGGCACGGAGGTGTCGCCTTCGCGGAGGAAGTACCCGTGCAGTGAATGCGCGACCCGCCCTTCGACCGTCCGGCAGGCTGCAATGAGCGACTGCGCGGCGACGAGGCCGCCGAAGATTCGCGGGCGACCGTCGTGTGGACTGAATCCGCGGAAGAGATCGGTGTCGAGCCGCTCCAGATCGAGCCGCTCAAGAAGGCCTTTTAGGTTGGACACCCTGTTGAATTAGCACGGCGTTTCGGCGACCCACTCACCTATTGTGTAGGGTGATGTGTGTCTTGACGCCGGCGCCCTTTAGGGTGTATTTATAGTTCTTGTGGGTTAATTCTGTGCTGAATCGATGGCTGACGATTTGCTCCACGTTGGTGCTCTTCGGCTGCAACGGAACGATTGGGGACGCTAACCCGAATGGGGAAGTGGGCACATCCGCACCTCGCTGCGGCCGGTCGGTCTGTGGCGCAACCGGCGAGCTGGCGGCGGGGAGCGCGTTTCCACGTCTCACCCACGCCCAATGGGAGAACAGCGTCCGCGACCTGCTCCGCCTGGCAGCAACGCCCAATCTCTCGGGTAGCTTCGAGCCAGACACGCGGCTCAGCTTCTTCGACAACAACGTCCGCGCGCTTCGCGTGAGCAGTGACCTCTGGGGTAACTACCAGGCAGCAGCAGAGACGCTGGCTGAGGCTGCCACGGCAGACGCTATGGTGCTCACTGGTCTGCTGCCAAGCGAGCTACCGAGCGACACCGTCGAACGCGGGCGTGCGATTGCTCGCGATCTCGGCCGTCGCGCCTATCGACGGCCGCTCTCGAACGAGGAGCTCGACGCCCACGGAGCGCTTTTCGAACAGGGCGCCACGTATTTTCCCGACATGGATCCTCTCGATGGCGGCGTCCGGATGCTGCTCGAGGCGTTTCTGCAGTCGCCCCACTTCGTGTACCGAGTTGAGCTCGGGAACAGCCAGAACGGCGACATCGTGCAACTCGGCGACTTCGAGATCGCCTCGCGGCTCTCGTACATGATCTGGAACACGATGCCCGACGACGAGCTGCTCGACGCGGCCGAACGCGACGAGTTGAACACCGCAGAGCAAATCGCCGCGCAAGCTGCACGCTTGCTCGACGACCCGCGCGGCGAGGCGATGCTCGAGCGTTTCCACGCGCAGCTCTTCAACTGGGATCTGTATGGGGACTTGAGCAAAGACCCATTGGAGTTCCCGCTCTCCTACGGTGGCGTGGGCGACGACATGTACGAAGAGGCTCGCGTCTTCGTCGAACGCGTGGTCCTCGAGGAGGACGGCAATTTGGCCGAGCTGCTGACCGCGCCCCATACGTTCGTGAACGCCGATCTCGCCGCTATTTACGGTCTCGAAGGCGCTTTCGATGACACCTTCTCGCGAGCGAGCTTCAGCTCCGCACAGCAGCCCGAGCGCGGTGGCCTGCTCACGCAGCTCGGGTTCCTGGCGTCGCACGGCGGGCTCACGGCTTCGGTCCGCCGGGGTGTCTTCATCAATCACCGCGTTCTTTGTACCGAGCTTCCGCCACCGCCGGACGCGCTGCCACCGATTCCGGCTGACAACGGCATGACTATGACCTCTCGCGAGCGGATCGAGATGCACACCGGCCCCGGCACTTGCGGTGCAAGCTGTCACGGTACTTTCATCAACCCGGTGGGCTTCGCCTTCGAGGGCTTCGACGGGCTAGGGCAGTACCGTACTGAGGAGTTCGGGATGCCGGTCGACGCGTCGGCGACCTTCGAGTTTTCAGACGGTCCGGTTTCCTTCGACGGAGCGGAGCAGTTCAACGACACGATCGCGGCGCGCATCGAAACGCACGACTGTTACACCAAGCACTGGGTCGAGTACGCGTTCGGGCGAGACACCGCCGGATCGGACCTCGATCTGATTCAAGACTTGGGCGATGCCTCCCTCGACGGGCTGTCGGTCAAAGCGTTGATCCTCCGGCTCGTGCAGAGCGAGGAGTTCCGGGTACGCAATGGGGGTGGCTCATGAGCGCTTTCGGTAGGCGGCCATTCAGGCGCCGCCTTTTTCTCACCGGCGCCGCAGGTGTGACCGTCGGTCTGCCGTTCCTGGAGACGTTTGCGACGAAGATGGCGCGTGCGGCGAGCCCCGACGACCCGGGCTTCGTGGTGTTCATGCGCCAAGGCAACGGCTGCTCTCAGGCGATGTCCTTCAGTAACCCGGCCGAGCCGGAGATGTTCTGGCCTCGGAATCTGGGAGCCCTCACCGCCGCGTCGATGGCTGCCGACAGTGACCGCGCAACCAGCGAGCTGAGCGCGCACGCCGACAAGCTTCTGATGGTCCGGGGCGTCCGCGGGGCCTTCTCGATCTCGGGATGTGGTCACGCCCGCGGCGCGCTTCAGGCGCTGACAGCCCAGCCAACCGGTGATTCGGAGGCAACCAACAACTCGCTGGCACTCGGCGAGTCGCTCGACAACCGCATTGCCCGTGAGCTCAACCCCGAAGGCCGTGGTCCGCTCACACTGGCCGCGATGCGCCCATACAACTTCCTCGACAGCGTTCTATCTTACCGTGGGCCAAACGACCGTCGGGGCGCGCAGACCAACCCGAAGGTCGCCTTCGACGACATCATGGGGCTGGTCAATCTGGACGAGTCCTCGGCCCAGTCAATCGCCGTGCGCCGCCAAAGCGTCAACGACCTGGTGCGGGACCAGATGCAGACGCTGTTGAATCGAAGCGACCTCAGCTCGGACGACAGGAACCGCCTGGACTTGCACTTCTCCGCAATTCGAGATCTCGAGATCCGGCTTGCCGAGTGCTCACCACTCGATGCACCGACCGTCAGTGCGATCAACGCTATCAATGGAGACCATCAGAACGGGGACCGAGTCGTCGAAGTCGCCGAGCTGCACATCGACGTAATCGCGCTGGCGCTTTCCTGCGGCTACACACATGTGGCGACCCTTCAGATCGGCAACGGCAATGACGGCACCCGCTACCGGTGGCAGGGCGAGGAATTCCCCTCCTATCACTGGATCTCGCACAGGATCTTCGCCGACGGCTCGGACGGTGATCCGATCCCCGATGCACAGGCCAAGCACAACGCGGTGGACCGAATCCACGCTCGCCTTTTCGGGAGGCTGCTCGACCGTCTATCGGCCTATACGACGGAGACGGGAACCCTCCTCGACAAGGGCGTCTGCGCTTGGATCAACGACCTCTCGAACGGGCCGCCCCACTCGATCAACAACCTTCCCTACGTGCTCGCGGGCAGTGCCGACGGGTTCTTACGAACCGGCGCGTACGTCGACGCGGGGGACGTCCCTCACAACAAGCTCCTGAACACGCTTGCAACCGCGGTCGGCCTGCGAAAAGCCAACGGCGATCCGGTCGACGATTTCGGCAACGCGAGCCTCGAAGGCGGCTTGATCGATCCGATGATGTCTTAGCCGACCCGCGTGGCCGTGATAGACTGAAGGACCGATGGTGGAACCGATGGGGATCTGCGAGAAGCACCAACTCCCGCTGGACCGGAATGGGGAATGTGAGCTGTGCCGCTTGAGCGACATGCCTTCGAAGTCCCCGCCCGCCCGAAGCGCTTGGTGGGCTTTGACCATCCCTCTCATGCTGGTGATGGCGGGTATCGCTTGGGCACTTGCTTCATTCGAACCCGAGCCCGAACGTGCACCGCCCCGAGGCGTTCGAACGACCGCGCCGCGACCGGCGATTCCAGAGCCGTCCGCAGAAGAACCGCGCGCTCCCGAGCCCGAACTCGCGCCCGCTCCCGCTCCCGAGCGGCCGCCACCGCCGGTCCCAGGTGACGACATTCCTGTTCCCGAGCCGACACCGGAGGGTACGCAGCTCAATCCGACTCCACCTGGGGAGGGAGCCGCGACCGAGGCAGGCATCCCCGAATGGAAATGGAACCTCGCTCGTCGACGCGTCTCCATCACCATGTACGCAACGCAATGGTGTGGGGTGTGCCGAAAGG
>JBGUEF010000184.1:0-6820 GCA_041821485.1 Deltaproteobacteria bacterium | reverse complement strand
GGCCGCCCTTCGGGGCAGCTTCTCTCGTTCCCTTGCCATGGATCGAAGCGGCGTCAGCTCGAGCTCGGCTTCGAGGGCGCGGCCTGCAGCAAAGAGCTTCTGGTGGTCCCACGCCGGCGAGTGGATGCGAAAGGTATCGGGGTGGATCTTGTTGATCGCCACATGCACGTGTTCGTGGTCTTTGTCGTTGTGGCGCGCGGCAATGTACTGGTGGTCAGAGAACCCCAACGTGTCGACAAGGTGCTCCACAACATGCCTGAGCTCCTTCATGTCGAGGCTTCGGTCTTCTGGATGGAGTGAGATGACGAGGTGGTAAGTGCGGTTGTTGCCCGCGCGGGTGTTCTGCGCGTTCACGGCCTCTACAAGTCGGCATGCGAGTTCGAGGTCGTCGCTCGTGGTGACGCCAGGAAGATTGGCGGCCAGGAACCAGGTTGCCCGCGGCTCGGCACTTCGACCCCGAATGTAGCGCGCGAGCTGACGAAAGCCCCTGTCGGATGACGAAGCGCGCTGGTGCCGGACGATCACGGCTGCCCAGCCAAACGCTCGACCGCACGACTCACTTGGCGGATCGCGTCGCGAAGCTCGACGTTCAATCCGTAGTAGCTGCAGCGGACACCGACGCCTTCTCGAATAGCAAGCTTGAGGAGACCGCCGATGCGGTTGAGGTCGGCATGAACGCGCGACACCTCGGTAAGGGCTTGAGCATCGATGGTGCTTCTCAAGCGAACGCCCCGGAGACAGCGTCGGAGCACCTCTGCGCGCGAGCAGCTGGTTTGCCGTGCGAGGGCATCGAGTCGGGCAAAGTCATCCTCGTCGACGCGGAACGAAACCATTCGCGATTTCTGCTTCCTTTCGACGTCCGGTTCGACTGTGGAACGGCCCTCCGAGTGACGTCGGACGGGCGGCGTTGGGCTCGGCTCGTTGACCTGACGTTGACGCGGCGATGTGAAATCAAGTGATATTGCGTGACGAGTGGTGAACATGGCGATGCGGGTAAGTTCCCGTGGTTGTTGGTAAATGCTTGTTTTTTTAGTGAGTGTCGGAGACCCGAAAAACAGGCCTCACAAAGACGCAGACCTCGCCTCAAATGGCGGATCTGCTACCTTCGGCGCCCCATGGCGGACGCAAAGATCACCCTCGAGCAGGTTTTGCACGTCGCGAAGCTAGCCAGGCTGACGCTGTCCGATGACGAGGCGCGCCAGATGCAGGAGCAGCTGGACGCGATTCTTGGATACATGGAAGGGCTCGACGAGCTCGACGTCTCCGAGGTGCCTCCGACCTTTCATTCCATCCCGATGGACGCCCCCATGCGGCCGGATGTGCCGGAGCGCTGCAGCGACCGCTCCGAAATCCTCGCGCAGGCGCCCGAGAGCGAGGCGGGCGGGTTTGCGGTGCCCCTGGTTCTCGAGGTCGAGTGATGAGCGACTTTCCCTGGCAGAGCGCGTTCGAGATTCGTGAGCAGGTCGCAGCTGGTGCCATGAGCGCGGTCGACGTGACGCGGGCTTACCTCGCGCGCGCCGAAGCGCTCAACCCGAAGCTATCGTGCTTCCTCACCATCGATCACGAGGGCGCGCTCTCCGCGGCCGCGCAGGTCGACCGCGCGCGAGATGCGGGCGAGGAGCTCGGTCCATTGGCGGGTGTGCCCATCGCCCTCAAAGACAACCTCTGTACGAGGGGCGTTCGCACGACCTGTGCGTCTCAGATCCTCGGCAACTACATCCCGCCCTACGACGCGCACGTAGTCCAAGCCTTGCGCGCCTCGGGCGCAGTGATCCTCGGAAAGACGAATCTCGACGAGTTCGCCATGGGGTCGTCCAACGAGAACTCGTCGTTCGCGAACGTGCACAACCCTTGGGCTTTGGACCGCGCTCCGGGCGGCTCCTCGGGCGGCTCCGCGTGTGCAGCCGCTGCGGGCTTGGCGCCCTTGGCGCTCGGTAGTGATACGGGCGGCTCGGTGCGACAGCCCGCTGCGTTTTGTGGGATTACCGCCATCAAGCCGACGTATGGCCGGGTGTCCCGATACGGACTCGTCGCATTTGCGTCTTCTCTCGACCAGATCGGACCGATGGCGCGCTCGGTTCGGGAGGCGTCTCAGTTGCTCGAGGTGATCGCCGGCCACGATCGGCGTGACGCGACTTCGGCCGACCGGGAGACGGGAGACTACGTCGCTGCGTGCGACCATGGCGTCAAGGGACTGCGGATCGGCGTGGTTCGCGACCTGCTCGATGGGCTTCAGGATTCCGACGTTCGCGCGGGAGTCGAGGCCGCTTTGAGCGCTCTCGAAAAACAGGGCGCAACCCTGGTCGACGTATCGCTTCCCCACGCCGAGCACGCGGTGTCGGTCTACTATCTCATCGCGACCGCCGAGGCGTCGAGCAACCTCGCAAGGTTCGACGGGATTCGCTACGGCCTTCGTGTTCCGGGTGCAGATCTCACCGAGACGTACACCAAGACACGAGCGCAGGGCTTTGGCCCGGAGGTTCGCCGACGGATCATGCTCGGGACTTTCGCGCTCTCGGCAGGTTACTACGACGCCTTCTATCTCAAGGCGCAGCGCGTTCGCACACTGATCCGCCGCGACTACGACACCGCGTTCGAGAGCTGTGACCTGGTGTGCACGCCGACGACTCCGACCCCGGCCTTCGCCCTCGGAGAAAAGACGAGCAATCCGCTCGAAATGTACCTCGCTGACATCTTCACCCTGCCACCGAGCCTTGCCGGCTTGGCCGCGATCAGCACCCCCTGTGGCCTCTCTCCCTCGGGGCTCCCCATCGGGCTCCAACTCGTGGCGCCTCCATTCGAGGAAGAGCTGCTGTGCAGTGCCGGGCAGGTGGTCGAGGACGGGTGCGGGCTGCTCGAGTCGCGGCCCGCAGCGCTCGGCTGAGCGCTTACTTCGTGTCGGCCTGCTTCGTGTCGGCCCGCTTCGTTCTGGCCGGCTTCGGTTGGCCGTCGCCCTGTTTCTGAACGACGGTCGACGGCATGCTGCGCCGCTCTTCGCCCGCGACCTCAACGCGGTTTCGGCCGCGAGCTTTGGCGCGGTAGAGCGCCTGGTCAGCTTGTTCGATCAGTGCGTCGGCGGTGACACCCTGACGAAGCATCGCGAGCCCAACGCTCACGCTGATGTTTTCTGGACCGTCCTCGACCTGCGGGGTGCTGGCGAGCCGGCCGCGAAGCCGCTCGGCAACGATGCGTGCGGCGGTGAGCTTGATCTCAGAGAAGATTACCAGGAACTCCTCGCCGCCCCAGCGCGAGACGATGTCGTTCCGGCGGACGTATTCCGAGAGCGAGTTGGCGATCTGTTGAAGGACGCGGTCGCCGGCGCTGTGTCCGAACTCGTCATTGATCGCCTTGAAGTGGTCCACATCGCACATCGCCACGCAAAGCCCGGTGTTGTTGCGGCGCGCTCGCGCGATCTCTTCCTCGAGGCGCTTGCTGGCATGACGACGGTTGTACAGCCCCGTGAGGCCGTCGGTTAGCGCGAGGAGCTGCGTTTCCTCGACGAGAAAAAGCGACTTTACGACGACGCCCAAGGCCTCAGCGATGAGCTCGGCGCTACGAACGTCGATGTCCGCACAGACATTCGCCCCGCCGAAGATCTGCAGCGAGCCGAGCGTCTCGTCTCTAACGCGGATCTCGCAGGTTTGGGAGCGCCCGCCGACGACATTCTGGCCGCCACCGAATTTCGAGTCAGGTTCGACGGTCGTATGGGTCGCGCCCACGCTTTTCTCCGGGATCGCCAGGGCCGCCAAGCCGGCGGTGCCGTTGCCCTCGGGCCATGGTCCGCGTGCGCGAATCGAATAGGTCGGCCCGCCGGGCCCCAGGAGCTGGAGAACCAGATACGGGCAGCCAATGACCTCGGCTGCGAGCTCCAGGACTTTGTCGCCGAACTCGATTCGATCGTGCACGTGGTCCATCAGGCGGCGGACCTCGGACTGCAGCACCACATCGAAGAGATGATGGTCGAGCACGGCGCTGACCCGTTCGAGCGGAGTGCCGGTGACCTCGGGTCGGATGCTGTCCCGAGGGGTCCGGCCCTTCATCAGCTCCTGGACGGCCGGTAGCAGCTTCTCGTCCATGTCTTCCTTCGCGAGATAGATGTCGGCACCCGCGTTGCGACCCCAGAAGCGAGTCTTGGCCTCCTTTGCGGCAGTCAGCAGAACGAAAGCGATATCCGCCATGCCAGGGTCGCCGCGGAAGACACGGCAGAGCTGGACGCCGGTGATCGCGCCCATCTCGATGTCGCTCACGACGAGGTCGAAGGTCTTCTCGAGCGTGAGCTCCAACGCTTCCTCGCCGGACGCAGCTTCGGTGATGTGAAAGCCCAACGGTTCGAGCTTCCGTACGACGTGCCGCCGAATCGACGGACTGTCATCCACCACCAGGACCCTAAAAGTCCCGGGTATTTTTCCCCCTTGCCTAAACTCCGAAGGCATTCTTACCCTGTTTCATGATGGGCAAATCCCTAGCGAAATGCCAATGTATCTGGCGTTTTGCGCCATGGCCTTCGGTCGGCTGTGCGCTATAACCCGCCGTCATGACCGCCTATGAGCCGGTAATCGGCCTCGAAGTGCACGCTCAGATGCGTTCACGAACGAAGCTGTTTTGCGGGTGCCCGACCGACTACGGGGCGCCCCCCAACGAGCACACCTGTCCAGTGTGTTTGGCGCTCCCAGGCGCGCTGCCCGTGCCGAACGCCAAGGCGATCGAGCTTGCCGTGCAGGCGGGCTTGGCACTCGAATGTGACGTCGCCTCACATAGCGTGTTCGCACGGAAGAACTACTTCTACCCGGACCTGCCCAAGGGTTACCAGATCTCTCAGTTCGAGCTGCCGCTCAACGGGAAGGGGCATCTCGACATCGAAGTCGATGGGGAGACCAAGCGGATCGGAATCACCCGAATCCACGTCGAAGAGGATGCAGCGAAAAACATTCACGGCGTGGGTTCGAGCGCGGTGACACTCGTCGACTTCAATCGCGGCGGAACGCCGTTGGTCGAGATCGTGAGCGACCCCGATCTGCGGAGTGCGGAGGAAGCCGAGGCGTACCTCAGGAAGCTGCGCGACCTCTTGATGTTCATCGGTGTCAACGACGGGAACCTCGAGGAAGGCTCGTTCCGCTGCGATGCGAACGTGTCGATTCGGCCGGTCGGTCAAGAGGAGTTGGGGACCCGTGCCGAGCTGAAGAACATCAACTCGTTTCGCTTCGTGAAGAAGGCGATCGAGCACGAGATCGCGCGCCAGGAAGGCGTCCTGCAGAGCGGCGGGACGGTCGTTCAGGAGACTCGCACCTGGAGCGAGGGGCAGGGGAAGACCATTTCGATGCGCGGCAAGGAAGAGGCGCACGACTATCGCTACTTCCCGGATCCGGACCTGCCGCCGATTGCGGTAACCGAGGCGCGCATCGAAGAGCTCCGCGCGGCGCTCCCTGAGCTGCCGGCCGCGAAGCGGGTCCGGTGGCAAGAACAGCTCGGGCTCACGGAATACGATGCGGGTGTGCTCTCCGGCCACCCCGAGGTCGCCAAGTACTTCGAGGAGGCCACGCGTTCGTTCGTCGAGCAGTCCGGCAAGAAGAGCAAGGACGCGGGCAAGATGGTGGGCAACTTCGTGCAGGCCGAGGTGTTGCGGCACGTCGCGACCGACGGGCTCGAGGCCTTGTTCCCCGTGGCCCCGAGCGCGATCTCGGAGCTGCTCGGTTGCGTCGAGGATGGAACGATCAACGGCAAGATCGCGAAGAAGGTCTTCGCCTCCATGGTGGAAACCGGAACCGCGCCGAAGGCGATCATCGAAGCACAGGGACTGGCGCAGGTGACCGACACGGGGGCGATTGAGGAAGAGGTTCGCCGCATCCTCGAGGCCAGCCCGTCTCAGGTGGCCCAGTACAAAGAAGGCAAGACCAATGTCATCGGCTACTTCGTCGGGCAGGTGATGAAGGCGACCCAAGGCGCGGCGAACCCGAAGGCCGTCAACGAGATCCTCCGACGGCTGTTGGACGAGCAATGAGCTCGGGCTTGTCGCGCGCACCGTTGAGTGGCGCCGACTGGTTTGCGGTGGAGTTTGATCCAGTCGCCCAAGAGGTGGTGATGCTCGACCAGCGGCTCCTGCCCGCCGAGGTGCGGTATCATCGCTACCGGAAGCCCGATGAGGTTGCCGACGCGATCCGCGACATGGTGATTCGGGGGGCGCCCGCGATTGGGATTGCGGCCGCGTATGCGTTGGCGATGGTCGCGAGAGACGAGAAGGGTGACGGGAAGATGTTTCTCGTCGCCAACGGGACCGCGGGACGCATTCTCAATGCAACGCGGCCTACCGCCGTCAATCTTGCCTGGGCCATCGCGCGGATGTCACGAAAGGCAGGGGAGGTCTACGAGCTCGGGCCCGAGGCGCGGTACCAAGGCATGCTCGACGAGGCCGAGGCGATCCACCGTGAGGATGTGGCGTCATGCCGGCGCATGGGTGAGATCGGCGCCGCCGATGTTCCCGATGGCGCGGTGATCCTCACGCACTGCAACGCTGGTGCCTTGGCGACTGGTGGCTACGGCACCGCGCTCGGGGTCATTCGGGCGGCGCATGCGCAGGGCAAAAACGTGCGCGTGCTGGCGGACGAGACGCGGCCCTATCTGCAGGGCGCGCGTCTCACGGCATGGGAGCTTCATCAGGACGGCATCCCGGTGGAGGTGATCACCGACGGCATGGCCGGACACTTCTTTCAGACCGGGGAAATCGGGTTCGTTGTGGTCGGCAGTGATCGCATCGCTGCCAACTCCGACGTCGCAAACAAGATCGGGACGTACACGCTCGCGGTGCTCGCCAACGCGCACGAGG
>JBGUEF010000183.1:0-6859 GCA_041821485.1 Deltaproteobacteria bacterium | reverse complement strand
CACCTCGAGGGCCAACCGCCGCGGAGTCGACAACATCACCTTTGCGCATTCGAGCGTATTTGACGAAAGCCATCGGCCCGGCGCATTCACCGTGGTCACCGCCTTCAACATCCTCCACTACCTCGAAGACATCCCGGAAGCCTCGCGGAGAATCAACGACTTGCTGACCCCAGGAGGCCTCTTCATCTCTTCGACCGCCTGCCTGGCCGAACGACGCAGCCTCCTAGGGATGCTCGCAGGGCTCCTGACGCGCCTCCAAATCCTCCCCGACACACACTTCCTCAAGAAGTCCGAGCTAGAGGCCCTCATCACCAGCGGTGGTTTCGAGATCGTAGAAACCAAGGACCTCTCCCGCCTCCCGGATCGCTTCGTCGTCGCCAAGAAGACACGATAGGCCTGAGCATAGGAAAAACGAACGCCCCGTCTGCGCCACGAGCCACGCGACATAATAGTCTAGTTCTGCGCAATTCAGGAGCTGAGTGAGCATCACGATCGAGATCACGAGAGCTGGCGAACACGCCAAACTGATAGGCGACGCAAGTTAGCGTCAACAACGCCGACACGAAGATCGAAACGGCCACCCACGCGCCTCGACTCATGACGAAGCCGCCCTGCCGAGGTCTGCATGAACGAGCGAACGACTCCGGGCGAGATTCATCCACGCACGATGACCCGGTCAGCTTCTGCGGAACAATTCCGCTGCGGAATCGCAGATCCAGCGCTTCAATGTCCGCCGCCAACGCGCTATCTTCCGGCGATGAGCGGACTGACACTTCGGCTTCTCGGACCGCTTCGCGTCGAAAGAGATGGAGAGCCGGTGGACCTCCCACCGTCGAAGAAGGCGCGTGCTCTTCTAGGTTATTTGGCGACCACGGGGCGAGAGCATCGACGGCAGCAGTTGAGCGAGCTTTTCTGGGACGTCGCCGATGATCCAAGGGGTGGCCTTCGGTGGTGCCTGAGCAAGCTCCGTGGTTCCATCGACGACGCAGACCGCGTGCGCATCGTGGCTGACCGCGAGGCTGTGCGGATCGACCTCACCGACGCTGATGTCGACCTTCACCGTGTCCGTGCGACAGGCGCCGGCCTTCAAACCCTCGACACCGAATCGCTGTGCGAGCTGGCCGAGCTTTTCCATGGCGAGCTACTCGAGGGGTTGGAGCTCGATGATTTCGACGAATTTCGGGGCTGGCTGATGGCGGCCCGCGGAGACTGTCGCCAGCTTCGCGTTCGCGTATTGACCGAAGCCGTTGTCCGACTCGCCGACGATGTCGAACGGGCGCTTCCTTTCGCTCGCGATCTCGTGCGCCTCCACCCGGCCGACGTGGACCGACGATTGCAGCTCTGCTCGCTACTCGAGCGCACCGGGAGGATGAGAGAGGCCGAACAACAAATCGAAGCTGGCCGACGAGTGCTCGCGGCACGCGGCATCGATGACAGCGCTTTGGTCGAGGCCAAGCGCGTGCTCCTCCATACACCGAGCCCCCGCATCGAGTCGCGTCTTGCCAAAGAGCTTCGCCAGGAAATTCGTTTCTGCAGTTCCTTCGATGGGGCTCGGATCGCGTACGCCACGGTCGGCGACGGACCGCCCCTCGTCAAAGCGGCCAACTGGCTGAGCCACCTCGAGTTCGATTGGGAGAGCCCGGTATGGCGACACGTCTTCAAAGAGCTGAGCCGCGACCACAAGTTGATACGCTACGACGACCGCGCCAACGGCATGTCGGACTGGGACGTCGACGAGGTGTCGTTCAACGCCTTCTCTCAGGACCTCGAGCACGTGATCGAGGCCAACCGGCTGGAGCAGTTTGCCCTGTGGGGGACGAGCAAAGGCGCGGCGGTCTCGGCCGCCTATGCCGCGCGGAACCCTGGGCGCGTGACCCATCTCGTTCTTTGTGGAGGCTTCGCCACCGGGAACCTCATCGATGCGAGCGATCAGAAGCGTGAGCACGAGAATGCGATGCGGATCATCATGCGCGCGAACTGGGGAGCCGACAATCCGGCGCACCGACAGCTCTTCACCAGCAGCTTCATACCGAATGGATCCCTCGAGCACATGAAGTGGTTCAACGATCTGCAACGAATGACCGCCTCGCCAGACAACGCACTCCGCCTTCGCGCGGCCACATCAGACATCGACATTCGCGAGCTCTTGCCCAAGATTCAGACGCCGACGCTTGTCCTGCATGCCCGCGGGGACGGTGCCGTCAGCTACGAGCGTGGCATTGCGCTCGCGTCCGGTATTCCCAACGCGCGCTTCGTCACGCTCGAAAGCGACAACCACCTTCTCCTCGAGGACGAGCCGGCTTGGCCCAAGTTCCTCGAAGATGTTCGGCGCTTCCTCTCGACGTAGCGACTGGTCTTGCCTATTGCATCCCCGTGACGTCCGATGCGTCATGGGCGGGCGTCGCGTCGGGCTGAAGATATTGCTCTTCGGAGTTGGTTTGGTCGCCGCATGGTGGTTTGCGACCGCGCCCCCCACGCGACATAACAAGCTAGTACCGCGCAATTCGACTCCCCGCATGGGCCCGATGGGCTAAGAGAGCTGAAGGACCTCGTTGCCGGTCGCGGTCTTCCATCTGGAGCTGGAGCCTTTCATACGTTGACCGACGAGGCTCTTGCATGTCGCTTCGACTGCGCCGCTCCCAATAGGCAGCCCGCGTTCGCGCGCGTCGGCATACCGCATCGACCCGACGCTTGTACGTTGTAGAATGCATCACGGACTGTGGTGCTTTCGGACGTCAACGTTGCTCCAGGAACCCGGGTTGACCGCCTTTACCTGCGGTGGCTAACGTACCCGCGAGCACAACGTTCAGTCTTATAAGGATCCAAGATGTTCAAGACGCCCGTATCCCCAACACCAACCAGCGACGGCGCATTCAGCCCTTCATGGCTTGCGCTACGTCTCGCAACGGTCAGCAAGACGGACTTCAACCCGATCGAACACCCCGACGCCTATTCCGGTGCCGATCGAAAAATCCTCATGATCTGCACGGAAGAGCGCAACATGACGATGGCGAACGGAAAGAAGTTTTCCACGGGCAACCACCCGGTCGAGATGATGCTCCCGATGATGCATATCACGAACGCCGGTTTCGACATTGACATCGTCACCCCAACCGGGGCGCCGGTGAAGATTGAGATGTGGGCGATGCCGCACAAAGACGAGGCGGTGAAGGCCTTCTATGCATCTTTCAAAGACAAGTTCGACAACCCCGGAAGCGTCACCGATTTCGTCAAGAACTCGATGAACGATACGTCGCCGTATGTGGCGGTGTACCTTCCCGGCGGGCATGGGGCGATGCTAGGCCTGCCAGAGAACGAAGATGTCGGACGGATCATTCACTGGTGCTACAACCGCGACCTCTACATGCTTGCGCTCTGTCACGGCCCTGCTGCGCTACTGGCGGCAAATCTCCCTCTCCAGAACCCTGCAAGCGCAACCACCAAGGGCGGCAAGTTCATCTACGACGGCTACAAAATCGCCGCGTTCCCGGACAAGGTCGACGCGCAAACGCCACTCATCGGCTACATGCCCGGGCATATGCCTTGGCGTTTCGGCGAGAGGCTCGAAGCGCTTGGCGTCGAAATCATCAACGCCAAAGCCGACGACTCCTGCCATATCGACCGGAAGCTCGTAACCGGCGCTAGCCCCAAAGCGGCCAACAATTTCGGGAAAACGGCCGCCAGAGTCCTGCTCGACTACATCAAGCAGAGTGGGGATTCCACGGACCTGGGAAGGTTTTGAGGTTCTCTCCTCATTGCAGAGTTGGGGCATCCATCGCAAATAGAGCAGATGACGGACTCGACGTGTGTTCGCGTGTACGAGCATAGGAAAAACGAACGCCCTGTCTGCGCCACGAGCCACGCGGCCGTCGAGCGCATCGCGCGATGTCCGAGATCAGGCTCGTCCACAATAAGCGCCGCGACGGCATCAAACGCAGAACTGACCTTCTCGATCCGGATGGATTGGGCGTGGCCCGCGCGATGACTACGAGCTTCCCTCGTAGATAGTCTTCCCGTCCTTTATCGTCTCGACCACTCGAATGTCCTTGATCGCCATGGGGTCGACCTTCAGCGGGTTCTTGTCGAGGATAACGAGGTCGGCTCGTTTGCCCGGCTCGAGCGAGCCCTTCGACTCCTCTTCGCCATACTGCTCGGCCGCCCAGATCGTCATGGCCTTGAGTCCCTCGAGCGGCGTGACGCGCTGGCCGGGACCGATCTCGGCGCCCGCCCGGGAAATCCGGTTCACTGCCGTCCACAGCATCATCATTTGGTCGAGGGGCGCTACCACGAAGTCGGTGTGGTTCGTCGGGTGAAGGCCGGCGTCGATCGCATCGCGCATCGGGCTGATGTACATCGCCTGCTTCGGGCCGCGGTTCGCGATGTGCGCCTCGGCGAAGTAGTAGGTGTGCAGCGTGTAGAACGAAGGCCGAATCTTGTACTCGACGAATTTTGGAATCTGATCGTTGCGAGTGAACTGCGCGTGAATCGCCGTGAGATTTCGGTATCTGCCGAGGTCTTCCGCCGCCGCGAACTCGTGCGCCTTGATCAGCGAGTCGATTGCACCGTCGCCATTGGCGTGGAACAGGACTGGCACACCGAGGTCGTACACCTTCTTGAGCACCTCGTTGATCGCGTCCTGCGGGGCCATCAACTCGCCCGTCCAGTTCTTCTCGCCTCCGGGCCCCCCTGTCAGATAGGGCTTCGTAAAAAACGCGGTCCGACCCTGCGGCGAGCCGTCGATGCTGATCTTTACTCCGCCGATTTTCAGTCGCTGGTCATACTTGCCCCAGTCCACGAGCGGAAACTCGGCGATGACCTTGTCCACGTCGGTGATGAAGGGGAAGGCGACGACGTCGATGATGTTGGCGCCCGCTTGCGAGGCCCGTTTGATCGTCTGCAGCTGGGCGAGGTGAGTCGCGCCTTCGTGAGCGGTTGTCACGCCCGCCGTCGCGTAGAGCATTTGTCCCGCCCTGGTGTATGCCACCTCTTGCTCCGGCGTCATTGGTTCTTGCTGCTCTATCACCGGCAGGAACGCCGTTTCCATGATCAGCCCGTACGGTTCGTTGGTGCCGGGTTTACGCACGATGACGCCGCCGGGCGGGGTCTTCATCCTGGCGCTGAACCCGTATTTCTTCAGGGCGAGGCTGTTCAAGACTGCTCCGTGCATCGACACGTGGTCGATGCGAACGGGATTATCAGGAAACGCCGCATCCAGGTCGTCCCGGTTGAGCAATCGGCCATCCGGCATGACGTTGTCGTCATAGCCGTAGCCAATGATCATCTCGCCCTTCGGAATGCTGCGTTGCGCCGCGAACTTCTTGAGCTCCGCAATGATGCTCGGAACGTCTTTCCCAGGACCGGACGGTGGCGCGTAGAGCTTTGCTTGGTTGGCTACGAGGAGCGAGTTGTAATAGTGGCTGTGAGCGTCGATGAAGCTCGGCAGCAAGGTCTTGCCGTCGAGGTCGACGACCCGGGTGGCCGCTCCCTTGTGCGCATTCTCGACGCTCGCGCGAGTGCCCACGGCGACGATCCGGCCGTCCTTGACCGCAAGCGCTTCAGCGGTCGGATGCCCGTCGTTGATCGTAACGATGTCACCAGCGACGTAGATCGTGTCTGCCAGATCGACGTCGGCGGGCGTCGAATCGTTCGACTTCTTCGTGCAGCCTACGCTCATTCCGGCGAGCAAGGTCAAAACGACGAGCGGCGGTGTAAGTCTGGTCATGATTTCCTTTTGGTTGCCGCATCTTCCGAGTATTGCGCGGCACTTGCAACCTGTTCTCGCAAGCTGCACGTCTAGGACACGGAGGGCTTGCACATGCCACGATCGAAGACCGCAGGCGCGATGCTACTCGTCGCGTTGTTTGGGTGTCAGAGCGGTGATGCGAACGAGACAGGGAGAGAGGATATGAACCCACCCACCGAGGCGAAGTCCGCGGGAGTGCTGCACGTGGAGGTGTTCTACAGGGAGAGGATCATGCTTCCGCCGACCGCGACGATCGAGGTGGTGCTAGAGGACGCCGCGAAGATGGATGTCGCCGCCGAGTTGATTGCGAAGAGAACAGTGCCGGCCAAGGTGGGCCCTCCCTACCGCGTCGCGCTCGAATACTATCCATCAAAGCTTCATGGGAGAGGTCGGTACGGCGTGCGAGCCCGCATCGTGAACGACGGTCAGCTGATGTTCACCAGCACCCAGTTCAACCCGGCATTCGGCGCCGACGGCTCGCACGAGTCGTCGCCCCACGACCTCGTGCGAGTCTTAGTGAGCCGAGTCGCTGGGGCACGCAAGACTAACGCGACGTCGATCACCAGTACGCGCTGGGTGCTGGAGAAGCTTCGCGGGGAGCCGGCCGGATTGGGTGCCGGCGGTCAAACGCCGCATATTACGCTTCAAGGGGCGGAGCCCCGAGTGTCAGGATTTGCAGGCTGCAATCAGATATCGGGCGGTTATACCCTCGCGGGAGATCAGCTCTCGTTCGGACAGATGGCCATGACGAAGCGAGCATGCCCGGAGGGGATGGAGCTCGAACGCGAGTTCGCCAAAGCCCTTGAAGAAACCAAGAGCTGCGAGGTTTCGGACGACGTCCTCCAGCTTCGCGACGAAGATGGTGCGGTCATCGCCGAGCTGAAGGCTGGGTCGTCGTAAGCGGAGCATAGCCAAAACAAACGCCCTCTCCGCGCGACGCCCCACGGGACATAATAGTCTAGTACCGCGCAACTCGGTTCTTAACATGGTCCCCAAGGGCTAAGAGAGGGCGCCTTTGTGACCCACGCCAGCGACGATACATGCCGAGGGAAGCCACTCAAGGAGAGGCAGAACCGAACGCAGCGTCGAATCAACGAAGCCAACGCCGACTGGAAG
>JBGUEF010000182.1:0-6873 GCA_041821485.1 Deltaproteobacteria bacterium | reverse complement strand
GTCGGCCAGTTGCTCTCCGCTCGTCCGGACCTGTTGCCGCGCGTTTGGATCGAAGCACTCTCCATCCTGCAAGACAATGTCCCGGCCGAAGACGAGGAGCGCATGATTGCGATCCTCGAGGAAGAGATGGGGGTGTCGCTCGACGAGGCTTTTCGTGACTTTGAAAAGACGCCAATCGCCTCGGCGAGCATCGGACAAGTTCACCGTGCCGTCCTGAAGGACGACACGGTCGTTGCGGTCAAGGTGCAGCGCCCTTCGATCGACGCCGTCATTCAACTCGACATGCAGATCTTGGCGTCGTTCCTCGAAGCGATGAAGACCTCGCTCCCGCCAGCGGACTACGAAACCATCGTCCAGGAAGTGCGCACGACCATCAGAGGGGAAGTCGACTACGACGCGGAGCGCGCACACACCTCCGCAGTCGGCGACTATCTCGCTACCTTGCAGGGTGTCCGCGCACCGAAGCCTGTCGGCTCACATCAGAGCAAGCGCGTACTCGTGACCGAATTCATCGGCGGCGAGAAGATCACGTTGGTCCTCGACCGACTCGCCGAAGCACGGGACGAAGGCGACGAAAGCGCGCAGATCGAGATCTCGCGCCTCGTGAACAAGTTGATCGAAGCGTATGCGCGTCAAATGCTGGAGCTCGGGCGCTTTCAAGCCGATGCGCATCCGGGCAATCTCCTCGTCGAGGCCAACGGCACCTTGGTGATCCTCGATTTCGGATGCACGAAAGTCATCGAAGCCGACGTGCGGCGTGACTACGCCCAACTGCTCCAGGCCTTCTTCGTGCGAGACACGCAGGGTGTGAGCAAGATCCTTCAGCAGCTGGGGTTCCGAACGCAAAGCGGACGGCCGGACACCTTGCTGTGGTTCGCAGAGCTGATGCTCGACGAGCTGCGCTCTGAGGGGAGTGCGCTTCGGCAAGGGGTCTCGAGCGCGGAGATGGTCGACGAATGGATTCGGCTTCTCCGGGCGGTCGAACAGGATCCGGTGGTGCGTGTTCCCGAACACTTCGTGATGATCGGCCGCGTCCTCGCGACGCTCGGGGGACTCATCATGCACTACCGACCGACCATGGACATCCAGCGCATCATGCTGCCGGCTCTAATGGCGGCGCTCGCCCCGAACCAGGCAGGGTTGAGCCGATAGGGCTGCCGTGGCAGGAGACTGACGCGATGGAACAGAAGGAAATCACGGTCCATGGCCAACGCCTGAAGTATCGCCTGGGCGGTAAAGGCCCGCTGGTGCTTCTGATTCACGGGATGGCCGGTAGCGCAACGACTTGGAAGCAGGTCATGCCGGCGCTGAGCGAGCACTTCACCGTGCTGGCCCCGGACCTGTTGGGGCACGGCGAGTCGGACAAGACCAAGGGCGATTACTCGCTTGGCGCCATGGCTTCGACGCTACGCGATTTGATCGTGGCCTTGGGGTACAAACGCGCCACGGTGGTCGGGCAGTCGTATGGGGGCGGGATCGCACTGCAATTTGCGTATCAGTATCCCGAGCGCTGTGAGCGACTGGTGCTCGTCAATGCCGGCGGGCTCGGAACCGAAGTCAATCCGCTCCTTCGGATGCTGACGCTCCCGGGGTCCGAAGCCATCCTGCTGGTGGCCTGCGCACCGCCTGTCCGGCGCATCGTCGAAGCGATCGGTCGGGTCGTGTTCCGCAAGAAGCTCGAGAACGCGACTGTGATTCCCGAGCTCTGGCGGAGCTATTCGTCGCTCGGGGACGTCGAAGGGCGTCGCGCGTTTTTGCGCACGCTGCGCGCGGTGATCGACCCTCGCGGCCAATCGGTGAGCGCAAGAGACAAGCTCTACCTGGCCGCCGGAATGCCCACGCTCATCATTTGGGGCGAGGACGATCCCGTGATTCCGGTGGAGCACGCCCATGCGGCGCATGCGGCGATCCCGGGGAGTTGGCTCGAGATCATCGAGGGCGTGGGGCACTACCCGCACTGCGAAGCGCCCGATCGTTTCGTCATCGCGCTCACCGAGTTCATCGAATCGACTCGGCCGGCTCGCATCAAGGTGTCCCGGAAACGAATTCTTCGGCCGCCCTCTGCGGATGGGTCCGAATTGAACTAGGGCAGTAGCGATCCTCGCTGACAGACGCGCGATGCAACGGTTACGCCAGCCGCGCGTCGCATCAGAGCTAGCACCACGCAATTCGGGAGCTGAAGGAGCCAGGGGAGCGAATGCGGGTCGGGTTCATTCCGGCTTGCGCCAAACTGAAGCGAGCCACGGTTGGAGGTGGCGAGGTTTGCCTGTCGGTCGATAGTAGTGCTCCAACTCGACGAACTGAGCATCAATCATGAAGCGTCGGTAGGTCGGGAGATCCAGATAGCAGCAATAGCGATCCCCGGACCAGCCTTCGCGATTGGGACCGTGGGGGTTGGAGGAAAATAGGACGCCGGCTGGCTTGAGGCAGAGCCACAGCTGCCTGAGCACTCGCGGCAACTCCTGACTCGGAACATGAAACAGCGCCGCGTTGGCGAAGATGGCGTCGAAACGCTGGGCAGGGAGATCCAGGCGCAGGAAGTCCTGATGCAAGACCTCGCAGCCTGAGTGATCCCGAGCCATCTGCACGAAACGCTCTGCGCCATCCAACCCAACCGCGAAATGGCCGAGCCCCCGAAGCGTCACCAAGTCTCGGCCAGGACCACAGCCAAAATCCAGGATCGTGTGTTGGGCTGACTCTGGAAGATGACGCAGCAGGGCGGCGACGTTTTGACTCACGTCATGGCCGAGAGTGCCTTGCCGAAAAGATCGAGCTTCCTCATTGTAGTGGCTCAGCGTTTGAGCGCCGGCACCTTGGAGCTGTTCGGCACTCAGGGTCGCCAGGGGAAGCGGTGCATCGCTCACTTGGTCCTTCTCAGGGCCCTCAGCACTCGTACCAGAGGATCTGCCCAAGATGCGCCGAGTGTACCTGCCAGGAGAACTCCTGCAAACTCGTACATCGTAGTAGAGTACCCCGAGTCATGCGGTTCCCCCCATTGCGACGCCCGTGGAGTTCCTGGGGCCTCGTCGCCGTTGCCCTTCTTGTGACGGGCTGCCCGACGGGAACGAAGAAATCCCCGGCCCCTGCGGCGACTTGCGCCACGCAGTTCGCCCAGTGTCAAATGCCCGATGGGCCTCTCGGGGTGTGCAATGACGCGCCGTGCGCTGAGGGCCAACCCGCGCCCTGCTTCAAGTGCGTCTCACAGCACTAGCAATCTAACCGCGGGGCATAGCCAATTCAAAGGCCCTGTCTGCGCTGCGAGCAACTCGACATAACCTCTAGTACCACGCAATTCGCACCCCGAATGGGCCCAATGGGCTGAGAGGCTCGCAGCTGACGCTCGCTCACCCGACATCGCCGATCGAGCGACGGCGCTCTTCGCCGTAGATTCGAAGGGCGAACTGGCCGGCTCTGTGGGCGCGCACTTCGCTGATCAGCGCCTGAGCCTCGTCGTCGAGGGAAGCTAGTTCGGGCAGAATGGCGCCGAATCCCTCTTCGGGTGTGATGCACAGCACGGGTGCGAGGAGCGCTGCGAAGGTGAGGTCGGCCGCCGTGAATCGATCGCCGCAGAGATAGTCGCGGTCCGCGAGCCTCGACCCCGTGGCGTCTAATTCCTCGCGCAGGCGCGCCATGGCGCGGTCCCGACCCTTCTCCGTGAGACCCAAGGCACGTGTGAGCTGGGACTGCATCAGGGGCGCCAGTCGTTGGAACACCTTTGCTTGCCGACTGCCTACGTTGTCAGCAGCCAGTCGCTCGATCATTCCCGGATGACGGCCCAGGTGCCAGTACGCCAAGAAGCGAGTGTACGGACCCAGCTGGTCGCCGTAGTGGTCGACGAGCTCCGAGACTTCGCTGCTTGGAAACAAAGAGTCGTCTCCTTCCGCGGCAAAACGAACGATGTCGGTGGAGTCCGAGAGGACACGGCCATCGTTCAGGATCAGGACTGGAGTCGAGTATCGGGACGATGTGCGGTCGGCCTTGCCACCGCGACCGCGCGTCGCGACGGCGACCGCCAAAGAACAGACGAAGGGCATGTGCGGTTCCTCGCTGTAAGGAATCGCGTATCGATCGAGCGCCCATCGAGCCTTCTCGTTGTAGTGAGAGAAAGCAAGGGTGATCAATCGATGCGGCCTGCTCGCGTTCACGGCTTGCGAATCATACTGTCTGCAACCTCCCTTGTCTTCGGTCGGCGTCCTCGCGCAGACGTTCGAACCGCATGGCGTCGTGCGCCGGCTACGGAGCAATCTTCTTCTTGATCGCCTTCGCGACAGGTGAAGGGACGCTGCCGAGCGCGTTGAGCATGTGTGGTAGCGCTTTGAGTTTCAATCCTTCGTACTCGCTAGGGACGACCGCATCGATCAGATACGGGCCACGGGTCTTCACTGCGTTCTCCAGGGCTGTGTTGAAGTCCTCGGCTGTCGCGACGCGTTGTGCAGGCACGCCCATACCTTTAGCCATCGCCACAAAGTCAATCGCGGGTTCCGATAGGTCCAATTGCGCCTTGGCTTTGGGCCCGATCTTGTCTGCTCCGACGCGCTCGAGCTCAATATTGAGAATCCCATAGGAGCGGTTGTTTAAAATCACCGTAGTTACGTCGAGACCCTCGTGTGCGATCGTCCATAGCGCCTGAATCGTGTACATGGCGGAGCCATCGCCAACGAGTGCGAGCACGGGACGGTCCGGCGAGGCCGTTGCCGCCCCGACGGCAACCGGCAAGCCTTGTCCGATTGCCCCGCCAGTCAAAGTCAGCACGTCATGGCGAGGCGCACCCGTCGTGAAACTCGGCAGCCTAACCCCGGAGGTTTGCGCCTCGTCGGAGATGATGGCGTGTGCCGGCAACAAGGCACCAATGGCCTGGCACACCTTGGCAGCGTTGAGTTTGCCTTTGGGCAACTTTGGACGTTCCGCGCTCTGCAACTTGGGCTCGGTGTCGGACGCGCCAACCGCTTCGACAAGTGCCTGCAGGGAAGCGAGCGCATCTTCATGCGCCTGCACCAATGTGTGGGCTGTGCAGTTGTCTGGCACGAGATAGCTCTTCTTGCCTGGATAGGCGAAGAACGACACGGGAGCCTTGGCATCCACCAGAACCAAGTGGTCGTACCCTTTGAGCTGCACCGAAGCCATTTCCGCAAGGTACGCAATGCGCTCAACGGCGGGCAGTCCTTCACCTCGCTCGAGGCGCGTCGGAAAGACCTCGCAGAAGAGCTTGGCGCCTGTCTTCTGCGCAATCTGCGACGCCGCGCGCAGCCCCGCCTCACGTAGCACGCGATTGCCCAACAAGAAGGCAACCTTCTTGCCCGACTTCTTGATGACCCGTGCAATCGCCTGCACCGTTGCGTCGGGCGCCGGCGGCGTTTTCACAGGCTCGTGCGCCTGCGCGGGTTCGGCACCCTCACCCCAGGACACATCTGCGGGCAGAATCAGGGTAGCAATCTGTGCGGGCGGGCCCTTGGCCACCGCTACCGCTTCAGCCGCATCGGCAGCCAGTTGGCTGGTTTCAGGCGTTGTCTTGAACCACGTAGAAATGTTCTTGGCGACAGTCTCGATGTCCGACTGCAACTGCGCGTCGTATTGAGTGTGATAGGTCGCATGATCTCCAATGATGTTGATCATGGGTACACGCGCCTTGCGCGCATTGTGCAGGTTCGCGAGCGCATTGCCGAGACCGCATCCAAGATGCAACAACGTTGCTGCAGGCTTATCAGCCATGCGCGCGTATCCGTCGGCGGCCCCCGAAGCCACGCCTTCGAACAAACACAATACTCCGCGCATCTCCGAGCGATCCAACGCGGCGACGAAGTGCATCTCCGACGTTCCAGGATTGGTGAAGCAGGTGTCGACCCCGCAGTTGATGAGCGTCTGAATCAGAGCTTGTGCGCCGTTACCCTTGGTCATTCAGTTGGGCACGGTACCCCGCGGCGGACGTGTTGCCTAGGGTTCTAGGGCGCTTGACGGTCGCCAGCCTGGGTTGAGTCAGAGATTTGGTGCTCGGTGCCCGGTCCGACTAGCCTGTTGTGCGACCGGGCGCTTTTGACCGGTGCAGTTTGGAAGACGGGGAACGAGCCGTGCTGTCGAAAACGCATCTTTCGATGCTCCTTTTCATCGCCGCCTGTGGTTCGGCTCAAATCGGACCGACCACAGTTGAGCGTAGGAGCCCCCGTGCGACGACCGACTCGTCGGCGCAGTTATCCGAGGACACGGTTCGGTTCTCCACGGCGGTGATCCAGGCGCTGAGCGACGACGCCAACAAACCGCCCGCAAGCAACAGCTACAGTCACCAGAAGCTGCTCGGCCCGCGAAAGCGGCTCGGCGAGCCGCAGGTCCATCTCGAGTCGACCGACGCACACTCCCTCCTCGCTTCGACCGACTGCTCCGGCTGGCTCAGCTTCGTGCTCAACACGATCTCCCCTCTCCATCAAGCGGTCCTGCAGGCCCAGCGGGGGCGAGATGAGCACAACCGTGTCTATTCGGAGGACTTTGCGCTGCGGGAAAGCCGGAGGCCATGGTCGCGAGCGTTCGTGGTGGCGCAGTACCTTCGCAGTGGCGACGCACCTGCGACCGGCTTCGAGGCGGTGACGAGCTTCGAGGACTTACGGTCGGGCGACATCGGTGCCTACGCCATGGGACGCTACGCAAAGCCGTCCGACGACAGCCGCCCCAAGCCACGCGACACCGGACACGTCTTCATCGTCGTGGGCTCGCCAACCGTGGTCGATCCCGCCACCAAAGGCTACGACGGTCGCGGGACGCTGGAGAAAGACGCGGCGAAGGTCATCGCGGTGCCGGTCGTCGACTCGAGCGCCACGCTTCACTTCGACCCCGATTCGAGAAAGAACGCGGACGGGCGCTACGGCTTGCCGAAAGTTCGTCCCC
>JBGUEF010000181.1:0-6882 GCA_041821485.1 Deltaproteobacteria bacterium | reverse complement strand
GTGCGCCTCAGGAAGAGCCACCGACTGCAAGGTTCGGAAAGCCGCAATCACGCCGGCCCGCACTGAAGCGGGAGAAATCCAATCCGGCGGTGACGCCGAGCCGCCGCGCGCCGCCGCCCATCACAGCTCGTTCCAAGGGGCCCGGCGAAGCTCGGATGCGCCAAATCTACGACAGCTATGTCGAGGCTAAGCGAAACAACAACGAACGCACCGACAAGATCGACTACGAATCCGTCGCCAAGAGCCTCAAGAAGATGGTTCCAAAGCTCGACCGTAAGCACAAGGGGAAGCGCGTCGACTTCAAGGTCGTCGTCAAAGACGGCAAGGTCGGCATCAAGCCGGTTGTGAAGAAGTAGGCTCGTCCGCCTGGAGCATCGGGTGCGACACCTCGATGCGATCTTCGATCGCTCCCTTGAGTGCGCCCAGTGAGCTCGGATCGAGCGCGCTGATCGGGACACCGCGGTCGGCCAGTGTCGGGTGGGGCGTCTCGAGCCTGTCGCACTTGTTGAAGACCAGGATTCGCGGGACTCGTTCGAGGCCGAGGTCAACCAAGAGCTTCTCGGTCGTTTCGAGATGCTCGCTTCGGCACGGGTCCGACGCGTCGATCACGTGAAGCAATAGATCGGCGTCCTGAGTCTCGTCGAAAGTTGCACGGAACGCGGTAAACAGGTCTTTGGGCAGGTCTCGAATGAAGCCCACCGTGTCGGTGACGACGACCTCGCGTCCGGAGGGAAGCCTCATCGCTCGTGAGCGCGTATCGAGCGTTGCAAAGAGCTTGTCCTCGACTGTCACGTCGCTGCCAGTCAGCGCGTTGAGGAGGGTGCTCTTTCCGGCGTTGGTATAGCCGACGATCGCCACCGTGGGCGTTCCGCTTCGCTTTCGGCGCGAACGCCTCTGCTCTCGCTGCCGACCCTGTTTCTTGAGCTGCGACTGAAGACGCGTGATGCGCTCCCTCGCTCGGCGCCGCCCGACCTCGAGCTTCGTCTCGCCGGGCCCGCGCCCCCCGATGCCGCCGGTCAGGCGCGAGAGGGCATCGTCTCGCTGCCCGAGCCGCGGCAGCAGATAGCGCATCTGCGCGAGCTCGACTTGCAGTTTGCCGTCGTTGGTCTCTGCATGCTGCGCGAAGATATCGAGGATGAGCTGGGTGCGGTCGACAACCTTCAGATCTGTCAGTTGAGCGATGTTGTTGGCTTGAGCTGGACGAAGGTTGCAGTCGAAGATCAAGGTCTCAGCGTCGAGCTGCATCGCTCGGATCACGACATCCTCGAGCTTGCCGCGACCGAGCGCGTAGCGTGGATCGACCCGGTCGCGAACCTGCAGAATTCGATCCGCAACCTCGACCCCTGCCGTGCGCGCCAGCTCATCTAGCTCTCGCAGCGAGTCTTCGGCTTGGCCGGCGCTTCGCTTGTCGCAGACGTGGACTAAGATGGCTCGGCCGTCTTTGGCGGTGACTCCACGCGCTCGGGCGGCGCGAGCGAATTCCTGCTCGAGCGTTTCGATGATCTCAGCAGGGTTGTCGCGGGCCTTTGCGTATGGAATCGGTCCAAAGGTTCGAAACGGCGGTTCGTTCGTGTCGTCGACCACGGGGAAGTTGTGCCCGTAGTACACACACAGCGCGCGCTCTTCGCCGGGCGCCAGGCAGACCGCGACCACCATGTCCAGGTGCAGACGCGTGAGGTCGACGAGGTCGTCCCGGCTCAGCGGCTCGTTGCGTAAGTGGGTGTGGATCAGCCGCAGGCCTCGAAGCCTGCCAGCCCCGGCACGGAGACGGCCCACGTCGGGCAGCATGAGCTTCGACGCGTCACCCAGAATCACGTGATGCACCGTCCCCCGGCGGTCGACGAGCACGCCGACTTGTCTCCCCGTTGCGTGGGAGACGCCCACGAGGGCCCGCGTGAGCTCAGGCGTTGTCAGTCGGTCCAGAGGCACCTTGCGCCGATAGATGCGCTGCAGCGCCTTGGTTTCGGACGGGCTGAGACCGCTCGTGTCGCCGTAGATCTCCAACGCTTCCTCAGCTCAACACATCGATGAATTCACGTTACAATTGCTGAAGCCGTTCCTTCACGGAACGTGCATCTGCACTCTCTAGCGCGTTTTGCAAGGGTACGGCAGGGGGGAGCTCGCGGACCCGCCGTCGAAGCGCATCCGCCCGGGACCGGGCTTCGGTCAGACGGGCGTGAAATGGCGCGCTCCGGCTGGCCTCGGTCGCGAGCGTTTCGCGCAGACGAGCGGCGGCTTCGAGGTCGGAACAAACGAGAAGCAGGTCGCATCCCGCTTCAATTGCGAGCACTCCAGCTTCCTCGATCGAGTAGCGTTCGGTCACGGCTTTCATCTCCAGATCGTCCGAGAACACCGCACCCTCGAACCCCAGGTCCTCTCGCAAGAGCCTGCGGAGCGTGGCCGCGGACATCGTTGCGGGGACGTCCAAGTCGACAGCTTCGAAGACGACGTGCGCTGTCATGATCGATGGAATCCGTTTGGCAGCGGCGCGGAATGGGCGAAGCTCCACTTCGTCCAGGCGAGCGCGGTCGTGGCGCAAGGTCGGAAGGGCGAGGTGACTGTCGAGGTCGGTGTCGCCGTGCCCTGGGAAGTGCTTGCCGCAGGAGAGCACGCCGCCGTCGTGCAGCCCATCGGCAAACGCAAGCGCATGCTCGATCACGACATCGGGGGTGCAACCGAAAGCACGGTCACCGATGACCGGATTCTGTGGGTTGGTGTTCACGTCGAGAACAGGCGCGAAGTCCAGGTTGATCCCGATTGCGCGCAGTTGTCGCCCAAGAACCTCGGCTGCCGCGCGTGTGAGCTGTGTGTCTCCTGCCGCGGCGAGCGTCTGCATCGGCGGTAGCCGGAGGACCGGCTCTCCGAAACGTGCAACACGTCCGCCTTCCTGGTCGACACAGACGAGCACCGGGAGCGCGGGATCGCTTCCAGCGGTGCACGACGTGATCAATTCAGCAGCCTGACCCACGCCGGAGATGTTGCGCTTGAACAGGATCAAACCCGCTACGCTCTCCTCCGACATCCATCGGTGAACCATCGAGGGAGCTTCCAGTCCCCCAAATCCGCAGACGATGACATTGCCTGCCATTCTTTCGAGCTCGTTCATTTGTTGGGAGACGGTAGCACTGGTCTTAGATTGCCGTCAGGACGGGTTGTTGCTACAAGACGGTAACTACCTGTTTGCCCTGATGGGCTCTGGAACTGGATGACCCGAGTTATAGACACTGACTTCGGTCGACAAGAAGACGACGATCGAAGCGCCCTCACTGAGGACCCGCCCGAGCCTCTCGTCTACGCCTACGCGATTCCGCGCCGGCTCGTCGACCCCGACGCCGCGAAAGTGATTCGCCGCCTCAACCGACATGGCTACACAGCCTACCTCGTGGGCGGAGGCGTGCGCGACCTGATGCTCGGTCGCAAGCCCAAGGACTTCGACCTGGCCACGAGTGCCCGCCCCTACGAAGTGCGTGACCTCTTCCGTAACTGCCGTGTGATCGGCCGGCGCTTCCGATTGGCGCATGTCCTGTTCTCCGGGGGCAAGATCATCGAGGTCGCGACCTACCGGCGTGACCCTTCCCAGCACTTCGAGGTCATCAAGCCGAAGATCGCAAAGAAGATTCCGCTGTGCGCGGGTCCGGAGCCGGTGCGCTTGATTCCCTCGCGACGAGCGATCACCGAAGGCGAAGACGCGGACTTGCTGATCACCAACGACAACGTCTTCGGGGAGCCGCACGAGGACTCGATCCGGCGCGACTTCACGATCAACGGCTTGTTTTACGACCTCGAACGCGGCGAAGTGATCGACTACGTCGGCGGCGTTGCGGACCTCGAAGAGCACTTGCTCCGCACGATCGGCGACCCGAACGTCCGCTTCCGAGAGGACCCGGTGCGCATTCTACGCGCAATCAAGTTCAGCGCCCGCTTGGACATGGGGCTAGACCCGGACGTCTACGACGCCATGGTTCGGCACCGGTGCGACCTTCGGCGCGCGGCTGCGCCGCGTGTGCTCGAGGAAATTCTCCGCTTTCTTCGCGGTGGCGCAGGGCACCGCTCGGTCTTCCTGTCGTGGGATGTGGGCGTTCTCAGCGAGATCCTACCCGAGGTCGCTTCGTTCCTGGACGACGACCCGGAGGGTGCATCGCTGACTTTTGGGCGCCTGAAGGCGCTCGATGCGCTGGCTGCCGAGGATCGGCTCCCAGGCGATGCGGTTCTGCTCGCCGCCCTCTTGCTCGGGCCGGTCGACGAAGCACTTGAAGGCGTGTCGGACGTTCCGGTCGCGTACGAGGAGTTCGTCCGAGAGCTCTCACTTCGCCTGTCTCTGCCGAGACGTCTCAAAGACCGCATCCGCTTGCTCGTCATGGCGCAGCGGCGCCTTCGCACGGGGCGCATCCAGTCGATCGCGCGCCGCGAGTACTTTGGCGACGCAGCGACCTTATTCGCGCTCGATCGCACAGCCCGCGGCGAGGATCTGCCTTCATGGGCCCACGAGCCGACCGAAGCGGTTTACGACACCGAGCCGCGCACTCGCCGCCGGCGTCGCCGCCGCCCCCGAAATCGTAGCTAGTCGTTATTGCGGTCTACGATGAGCTCGAACGCTCGTTTGTTGGTGTCGGGTTCGTCTGCGTCGGGCAGGGTGTTCGAGAGGTTCGTCACGACGAATAGCAGTCGTTGAGTGGTGTCGTCGATCTCGATGGGCAGGTACGCGCTGGGTGCGGGGCCGGTGTGCGGAGCGGTGATGCGGCGAACCTCGTTGCCGCGCTCGTCCAGTTGGACGGCGACGAAAGACCAGCGGACTCCGTACTCGCCTTGCAGCCAGGCTCGAAGATGCGTGCTGTCGCCCCATACCGCGGCATCCATGACGATGTAGCCGCTGCCGAACGATTCTAACGGCTCGGACGCGATCACTCGGGTAGGGAGGCGCTTCATCTGCCGAGATATCGGGACTCGCGCATCGTCATCGATCGCGGCCACGAGCGCGTTGTTCGGGTCCCCTCGTCCGACGAACCATCGGAGAACCGCCAGCTCCTCAGTGTTGTCGAGCAGCCGATCTCCACTCTGCTCGACGGCCGTCTCGATGGCCGACCACAGATCCGGATCCGCGCGGAGCCCGGTCCCCTCCCAGGTGCGCTGACTGGCGAGGCCCCAGACGTCCCGGACGAATCGCCCCGGCACCGTGTCGTGTCGAGCCGAGAGATACGCAAGCCAGAGTGCACCGCCGGCGCCGTCCCCTGCGGCGCCTCCCACCCAAGACCGATACGGCTCCGCCTGCTGACGGGTCACAGCCTCGTCACATCCGAACTGGCCGGTCAGCACCCACGCCAGCCAGGCTGCGGTCGCGCGCCGCCAAGTCCTCGCCTCAGCCGGGTCCATGCTCATCAATAGCGCCTCGGCGTAGGCCGCCGCCACGCATGCGTCGAGCATCGCGTTGGGGGTCGCCGGGTTCAGCACGGCAAACGTCGAAGCTCGGTCGAGGTAGGTCCATGGCGCCATGCCGTCGGAGTACGCGCCGGGGGGAAGGGCGCCGGTCATGTACAGATCCAGCTCGGGCCCGCCGCCCAGGTCGCCATCCGAGATCGGAGCCGGCCAACCCATGGCGTCGAGCCGCGCCCGGACGTGTTCGAGGGCGCTCATCGCCTGTCGCATCGTCTGCAGACTCACGCTTGGGTCGGCGCGAACGGTCAGGAGCGCGTGCGCTGATCGGATCTCCAGCGATGCCTCGGAGGGCCTCCGTACCCGATTGGGGGCAGGCGTTCGGGGCCCCGTCCATACCGGCGAGGTCATCGAAACGATCGCCTCGGCCATCTCGTCCGCCCCGAGCGGATCGCCCTCCGCCCGCGCGGTTTGCGTCTGCAGGGCAATCGCGAGAGCGATGCAGACGAGGTTTGATTTCACCCAGGGCATTTGACACGATCGGCCTATACCTTCTACATCCCGTCTGGAGGGGGACGTATGCACGACGGCCGTTTCGATCCTAGCGGCTTTTACGAGTTCAATCTGACCGGTGGAATGGTTCGCGCCCGCACGGGGGAGCGCGTGGTCATTCTCAGCGAAGATGTGCTCTCATCTTTGGTCGCGGCAGCCGCGCGCGATGGTGACCTCACGCCGCTTCGACGGTTGGGCGAGTTGCTCGGGGAGCAGGTGCTTGGCGGACTGGACCGGCCCGCATCGGTGCTTTCGCCGGAAGCCGTGCTCGGGCACGCTTCGGGGGTAACCGCGCTCTTCGGTTGGGGGCGCCTTGCGTTCGAGCGATGGGGCTCCGCCCTCGTGGTCGCGCTACGCGACAAACCCGAGCTCGACGAAGATGAGCTGGGCGCGGCAGCACTCCTTGGCGGCATGTTCTCTGAGATTTCCCAACGGCAGGTTTCCTGTGTCCCCACGGGTGATTCCAAGTTCATCATGGTCGACTTCGAGGTCGCCGAAACCGTTTGGGGTTGGTTCAAAGACGGAGCGGACTTGCCTGCGATCGTAGGCATGCTCGAGACGAAGAGGGCATCATGAGCGATCGCGAAGACAGGCTTCGGTCACTGCTCGACAAGGTGAGGGCCAAGCGCCCCGACGAGCGCGCCACGAGGGCAGCGGACGCCCTCGAGCGGATTCGGACCGCCTCGGGGACCACCGCAGCCGCTGCGGTCCAGTCGTCCCCACCTCTGCCGGTTCAGTCGTCACGACCCGTGCCGGTTCAGTCGTCGCGACCCCCAGCATCCACCGTGCCGCCGACGCCGGTTCCCAGTGCTTTTCCGACGGAGCTGCCGTCCTCTCCGCTGCCTGAGCCTCCGACCTCACCAGCGCTCGACAGCCCAACGCGCTATTCCTCGCAGCCACCTCAAGTCGAGCGCCCGCTTTCGATCGAGCCGCGCGCCCGGTCAATTCGCCCGTCGTCGC
>JBGUEF010000180.1:0-6902 GCA_041821485.1 Deltaproteobacteria bacterium | reverse complement strand
GTCGAAGTAGCGGAAGTCGAAGGAGAGGGCCTTGCCCAGGATGACGCCTCCGCGGACGACTTCGGGGTAGCCGGCGCCTGTGATGTTCGCGGCGAGCTCGTCCATGCCGGATTGGTAGATGCCGACGTGGTGGAAGGCGATGTCGGTGTCTTGGAGGGCACGGCTGTAGTGCTCGGTGCCGTGACCCGGGCCGAGGAACTCGACTTGTCTGTCGCCTGCGTATCCTAGCGCGACCTCGAGCTTGCAGTCTTTGATGAGCTCGCCGCGTTCGACCCAGTTGGGCGCCGGAATGGTGACGTGCAGGAAGGGGCCGGCGCCCAGGGCTTCGGCGCGGCGGACGCAGCTGGCGACGTCACGGGCCGCGATTGCGTATTGCTGCGGGAACTTGAGACCGAGCTTGTAGAAGACATCGCGCGGGACTTGCTCTTCAACGTGCGGCAGGTTGAACTCCTTCAGCACGGCGTCCAGCACGCGGTTGCTCGTTTCCATCATCGTCTCCCTAGAGGTAACTCTTTGCGGCTTTGAGGGCGCGACGCACGGTCGTGATCGCGCGGTACATGTCGGGCAGGCGAGGCTTCTTGCCCTCGGTGAAGGCATGGTGTCGGGAGTGGGCCAGGATCACCGGGGTGAGCGCCGGACCGATGCGCTTCATTAGATACCTCGCGGCGCCGAGCTCTGCGCTGACTTCCTCGAAGTACTGGGCTGCGTCGCGCCGCTGGTAGTCGAGGATGGCCTGAGACTCCTCGGAGTCGACCCAGTCGGTCAGGAAGAGTGCGTCGCCGAAGGCCGACCTCGGCAAGGGCGGGAAGCCCATCGCGCCGAAGGCCATGTTCATGAACTCCCGGTATCGATAACGGTTGCGCGCGCCACCGCCCAGGCAAAGCGTTCGGTTCGCGATCTCTTCACCGACCACCAATGAGTTCGCGATGGCGAGCGCCTGGTCTTTCGGATGGGTGAACTCGACCCGCATGTCCGGGTGCATGTCGAAGACGAACGGGGAGAGGGCGCCAGGGGCGACCGGTGGGGTCATGGCGATCCGAAAAATGACTGTTTCGAGGCTGGACGCGTGCAGCATCGCCTCGCACTCGGCCTTCTGGCGCGAGTAGTTGTCGCTCGGCGAGACCTCTTCGTCGGCTCGCCGGGGGCGATCGACCTCGTCGTTGCGGCCCCAAATTGCGGCGGTCGAGGTGAAGGTCAGGCGGGGAGGGCTTGATTGGGCTTCGCAGGCCGCGATGATCGAGCGCGTGGCGACCACGTTGACGGCGTAGCCCGCCGCCTGATCGACGTCGGTGCCTGGCGGTACGATGGCTGCCAGGTGGATGACGTGATCCATGCCGGCGACGACTTCGCGCACGAGGGCCTCATTGCAAATGCTTCCGAAGCGCATCTCGACGCGATCGCCCCAGCGCGAAGCGGCCGCGCGTGCGGCCGGCGTGTCCAGGTCGACCGCCCTCACCGAGTACCCGCGTTGCAGGAGAGCGTCGACGACGTTGGCGCCGATGTTTCCGCAAGCGCCGGTGACCAGAACCCGCTTCATGGCAGCTCCTTCCCGAGCTGTTCGAGCGCCACGTGAAACGCGCTCACTGTCTTCTCGATGTCTTCGTCCGTATGCACGGCCGAAATGAAGAACTTCTCGGCGGCTTTCAGCACGCCCTGCTGCAGCAAGAGATCCGAGAAACGAATGTTCTTGTAGAAGTCGGAACCTTTGGACGACTGGTGGTCATAAGGCTCGTCCTTGGTGAACCAGATCTCGAAGACGCTCGGCACGCCCGTGACGCAGGCTTCGATGCCAGCGTTCCCGATCGCATCGCGCAAACCCGCTTGGAGCCGGGTTCCCACCTCTTCGAGACGTTCGTAGACGCCTGGCTTTTCGAGCTCTTCGATGAGGGCTACGGCCACGCTGGCGCAGACCGGGTTCGAGGAGAAGGTGCCAGTCTGCATCGAGTACGGGAGCATCTGAAGCCGCCGCTTGGGGTTGGCGATCGCCATGATGTCCTCGCGACCGCACAGCACTCCGAGCGGGAGGCCGCCGCTGATCACCTTGCCGATCGCGCAGAGATCAGGCGTCACACCGTACGCCTCTTGCGCGCCTCCGAGACCCATTCGGAAGCCCGTGACGACCTCGTCGAAAATCAAGGGGATGTCGAAGTTGGCAGTAATGTCGCGCACGCCCTGCAAGAAGCCTGGCCTTGGCTCGAAGGTGCGCTGCACCGGCTCGATGATCACTCCCGCGAGCTCGTCTTGGTGCTCGGAGATGATGGCTGCCGTCGCTTCGAGGTCGTTGAACGGCGCGATCAGGACTTCGTCATTGAGCACCCGCGGGATGCCGTGGGTGTTGGGAACCGCTTTCGGGTACGGCGGTGAGCCCATGGTCCACTGATTGCTCATCATCGCGTAGTCGTTCATGCCGTGATACGCGCCTTCGAACTTGAGGATCTTGTCGCGCTTGCGGTAGACGCGTGCCAGTCGCATTGCGAAGAAGGTCGCCTCGCTGCCGCTGCTGTGCAGGCTCACCATTTCGGCGCAGGGCACGTGCTCGATGATCTTCTTGCCGAGCTTCACCGCGTGCTCGTTGATGATGAGATGCGAGGTGCCGCCTTCGGGCACGGTTCGAAGCGCTTCGAGCACGGCGGGGTGGGCGTGTCCGAGCACGTGGGGCCCCGAGCCGAGCAGGTAGTCGATGTACTCGTTGCCGCTCACATCCCAGATATGGCTGGCCCTGGCCTTGCCCACGCAGAAGTTGAGCTCTGGGTCGAAGGTCAGGCAGCGCGTTTGCGTCGGAAAGATTCGTTCGGCGTCGGCGATGAGCGCGCGTTCTTCGTCGGTTCGCTCGATCATGCTGCGCTCCTGTCTCGCTTCTCGAGGACTCGTGGGAACTGCTCGATGTACTCGGCGTAGCGCTCGTGGACCTGTGCGGGCGATTGCCCGAAGTCGTCCCGGGTGTAGTTGTGCGTTCCAAATTGCCCCGGCTGATGGGCTTCGCGCCAGGCGCTGAGCGCGACTTTGGCGCGCTCGGAAAAGGGCTGGTCGAAGTGCTCGTAGGCCTTGGCCACTTCGCCGATCGGGTCGGCCATGAAGTCGTTGAAGTAGATGTCGTGGAACTGGTGCTCGCGCCCTTTGCGGAGCCGCATCCCGTTCTCGACCGCGCGCGCCCAGGCCTCCTTCTGGTCGATCGCAATCTGGGGGCGATCGACGTCATTTTCGAAGAGCGAGCGGAAGTGCGCGCAGAGGCTCACGTAGGACGGCAAGACATCAGCTGGGTCCCGATGCGTCCAAATGATGCAGGCGTCGGGATAGGCTTCCAACAGTGCATCGAGGTTACGCATGTGCACCGGGTACTTGAGGAGCCAGCGCTTCTCCGGCTCGTACGAGCCGATGAGTTGCATGATTCGCTTGTGCCGCTGGTAGGTCTCGCGGTGAACGGTATTGATGTACCAGTCCGAGTAAGTCGGCACCGTCGACACGACCTCGAAGCGGTCGTCACTGAAGTTCTGTCCGAGGACGCGGCCAGATTCGTCCGGGCCGTCGGGCATCATGAAGTGAATCGATTCCAGCATGCTCTTGCCCGCCTGGTACATCATGTCGAGCTCGATGCGGGCGTGCCGAAAGTCGGTGGCGGCTTCCCAATAGGCGCGGGGAGGGCGGGGCTGCGGATGAAGTGCGAGCCAGTACTGCAAGCACTGCATGTCTGGATTCGCGCCCATCAAGTAGTGGAGGGCGGTGCTCCCGGTGCGCACCATGCCTGTGATGATGATCGGCCGCTCGATAGCAATCTTGGCCGAATCCGGGCGCATTTCGAACCAGCGCTCGGTGTGCAGCCTGCTCGCTAGCAGGCCCACCGTCTGATAGACGGCGGTCATCTTGCCCGTCGTGTGCAGGCGTGCCTCGTGGTCGTACGAGTACAGCAGCCGCCGAAGCCCTTCGAGGTAGCTCGGGTCGCCGAAGTTGTCGTAGCCGTCGACCCCGCGAATCGCGATCTCGTGGAACTCCTGCTCGCGCGACGCGAAGGAGGCCCGGCTCAAGGGGTTGAAGTTACCGAGCCCGCTCATCGCTTCCTCCCTTCGGGCCACAAGAATCGCACTGCCGGGGTCAGGGCCGCGCGTGCAGTGCTGAGCGCTGCCTCTTTCATGCCTCCTGGCAAGAGCCCGAATTGAAGGTCGATGGCGTCGTCGGAAATACGGACACCGGTGACGCAAACGTAGCTGGTTGCAGCAGCGAAGGCGGCTCGCAGCATTTCATCGTTCTGGATGGCCGGCAGCTTCATCAAATCGATGACGACGTCTTGACCCGCTGCTTCGACGATCATCTCGGGCAGTGAGATCATATTTCCGATCAGGGTCGCAGGGTTGTCGGTGTCGATCATGCCCGTGCGAATCGCGTCGGCCAGCGGTCCCGGCGCATCCTCGTCGGTCGATAGCTCCACTTCGCTGAGGCGGAGCCGAACGACGCGCGAATCGCCTTTGACATGGATGCCGTCGGCATCGATGCGGGCCGCAAACGCGATCGGCGCACCAAGCGCCTGCGTTGCGCCCGAGATGCGCAAGCCGGGGCTCACCGACTCGATATCGAGGGCTACCCTTTGGGCCATCTGTGCAAGCCGGCTGCGGACCAGCGAGAGGGGAATCGAGATCCGGCCGCCAAGCGTTTGCACGATCAGACGCAGCGCCTGACCGGGTTCTAGTCGCGTCGTTTGGTTCATTGGGCAGCGGCTACGATGACACGGAAGGTGCGCGGAGACATCCCCGATATGGCCCAATTTGTGCCACCATCGCGCGCATGCTGTTCCGATTACTCCTCGCTGCGCCGATCTGCCTGCTCGGCGCGTGCCATCAGCCGCAGAGCGTCGATTCGGACCCGGTTCCGCTCGAGGCGGAGGTCAACTCCGCGCTCGAACGTCAGACCGAGGAGTTTGCGCGCGCCGTATACACCGTCACCGAGGGGGTCTATCAAGCGGTAGGCTTTGGGGTCGCGAACTCGATCATGGTCGAGGGCGATGAGTGCGTGTTCATCGTGGACGTCATGGGGTCCATGGAGAGCGCGAAGGCGGTCAAAGCCGAGTTCGACAAGATCACGCAGAAGCCGGTGCGGGCGTTGATCTACACGCACAACCATGCGGACCATGTCATGGGGGGACTTGGTTTCGTGCCCGACGGTGAGGTCGACGTTTACGCGCACGACACCACCAACTACTACATCAATCGCGTGGCCAACGTGCTGAGACCGGTCCTCAATCTTCGAAGCACCCGGATGTTCGGGAACTATCTCCCCAGGCAGGATGCGGATCGGATGGAGAACGTCGGGCTCGGTCCCTTCGTCGAGACACTCGATCGCAACATGACGATCGGGCTCATCCGCCCCAACAAGACGTTCTCCGACGAGCTCGATACCGAGATCTGTGGTGTGAAGGTTCAGCTCGTCCATGCCCCCGGCGAAACGAACGACCAGATTTTCGTCTGGCTGCCGGAGCGAGGCGTGCTGATGCCGGGGGACAACATCTATAAGGCGTTCCCCAACCTCTACACGATTCGCGGCACGCTCTATCGCGATGTTCTCGGCTGGGCGCGCAGCATCGACAAGATGCGCGCGCTTCGGCCCACCCATCTCGCGCCGAGTCACACACGCCCGATCTCGGGGCAGGAAGAAGTGAGCGAGATCCTCACGGCATATCGTGACGCCATTCAGTTCGTACACGACCAGACGATCCGTGGCATCAACCAGGGTCTCACGCCTGATGAGCTCGTCGAGGTCGTGAAGCTCCCGCCGCACCTGGCGGAGCACCCGTTTCTGCAGGAGTTCTACGGGACGGTCGAGTGGTCGGTACGATCGGTGTTCAGTGGCTACCTGGGATGGTTCGACGGGGACGCGGCGACGCTGGAGCCAGTGGACCCGGACGAGCGAGCCGCAGGGATCGCGTCGCTCGCTGGTGGCGCCGAGAGTCTGCAGCGGGCGGCGGCTGAAGCGCTCAAACAGGCGCGGTATGAGTGGGCGGCCGAGCTGGCGTCGCACCTGATTCGACTCGACCCGAACTCCACCGCGGCAAAGCAGATCAAGGCGGACGCGCTTCGCGCGCTGGGGCGCCGGCACATCAACGCCAACGCGCGCAACTACTACCTGACGCAAGCTCTCGAGCTCGAGGGCAAGGTCGAGATTCACGACGACACCAAACCGGAGAACGCCCTTTCATTCGTCGGCACGGTTCCGATCGGCAAGTTCGTGGCCGCGATGCCGGCCAACCTGATCTACGAAAGGGCCGCCGACCAACAAATCCTAGCCGGCTTCCGCTTCCCTGACGTCGACGAAGGCTACGGCATCCAGATCCGTCGAGGGGTAGCCGAGTTCATCGACCACTTTCCGGAGAACCCGGACGTCACCATCACCACCGACTCCACGGTTTGGCGCGAGCTCGTCCTAGGCCTCCGCAACCCGGTCACGGCGTTCGCCTCCGGCGACGTAAAGTTCGCCGGAAGCGCCCTAGACCTGGTGGCCTTCCTCCGCCTCTTCAAACCCGCCATCGACTGAAAAAGGGGACAGTCCCCTTTTTCAATCAGACGTGAAGGAATTAACCCTTTCAAAAAGGGGACTGTCCCCTTTTTAGTTGAGGGAGCAGGTTGGGTTTACGCAGTAGCTGTTGCCGTCGTCGCTGGCGTCGTAGCAGGCGTAGCCGCCTGGGCATTCGACGTTGCTTTGGCAGGTTAGCTGACAGGTGTTGGTTTCCCCGTCGCAGACGAGCTTCAAGTTGTCGCGGTCGTAGCGCTCCTTGAGGATGCGTGTTTCGCAGTCGTTCAGCGACTCCCCTTCTAGGCAGTTTTCTGGCTGGGGGTTGCAGATCGTGTCGGGCCCGTCCGGTGCCGCGTCGTTGCAGGGCCAGCCCACGTCTTCGGTGGTCGGCGGTGCGGTCTGCA
>JBGUEF010000179.1:0-6912 GCA_041821485.1 Deltaproteobacteria bacterium | reverse complement strand
GTCGGACACTTCGACGGCAAGACTGCGACACCCAAGTTGTCGACGACGCACGGGCTCCTCTACGTGTACCATCGGGACCTCGCGGCGGAGGGTCACCGGGACTGGCAGCTCACCGCGGTCGATTTCCGCACGGGCTGGCCCGTGTTCAGCATCAAGGGCTACTTCGAGGGCAAGGACTTCGACGACAACGTGTCGGGCCTCGTGAAGCGCATCACGCTTGGCAAGAAGGACTATGGCCGGAAGGTGTTCAACAATATCTGGGGCACCTTCTCGTTCGGTCCCGACAACAGCATCTTCATCGGAACGTACCGCGGTTATGTGCGGTTTTCGTCGGACCCAGAGTTGCCCGTGCCGCCATATATGAGGGCCATGTCGGGTGCCTCGGTGCCAAAGTAGCCGCCCACGGAGTACCCGGCGTAGACGGCGGGAATCATAAGCGCGGTGCCTGCGGCGAGCTCAAACCCGCGCGTCAGGATCGACCAGCCGAGTTGTGCGCGAAAAACGAAAGCGACGATCACCTGATGAACGATCGCGGTGACAATCGAGGCCCAGAACCATTCGGTGTCCGAGAAACCGAGCCACTCGCCGTCCCCCAAGGCCGGAGCGGCGAAAGCCCAACAGATCGGAACTAGGAGCACGAGCCCCGCCAGGTGAAGCCCCTGGCGGTGAAAGAGGAACCTCAGGGTGCCGGCCTCCGGAATGCTCGCGTACTCTGGCGTGGCTTTCATGGGTTAGCTCTCTGGTGGGGCGTTGCGGACCTCGATGATCTCGCCTGTCACCTCGCCCTTCGGGCGCCGCACTCTGATCTCGTCGCCGACCTCTCGGGACAGGAGCGATCTTCCCATCGGCGATTCCATGCTGATCCACTTCTTTTCCGCATCGATCTCGTCGGGGCCGACGATGCGGTAAGTTCGCGCGTTGCCGGCCTCGTCTTCGACGGTGACCCAACTCCCGAAGTAGACCCTCCCGTCGTCCGGTGGCTTTTCGTCCACGATGGTTAGAACCTTGAGCCGTTGCCCCAAGAAACGCAGCCGTCGATCGATCGCGGCCAGACGCTGCTTGCTGTACTGGTACTCCGCGTTCTCCGAGCGGTCGCCTTCGGCTGCCGCGACCTGCACGGCCTTTGCCATCTTGGGGCGATCGATGTTCCAGAGGCGGTCCGCTTCTTCCTCGAAGCGGCGGTATCCTTCGGGCGTAACGTAGCCGGGCTCCCCCGAGGTATCCGGTCGTGTGCGTTCCCGCGTCATGCTGCTCGCGGCGACGCTACTTCAACGAAAACAGCCCTGCCAGTGGACTGCCTGGCGCGGCACCCCAGAAGCAGGCACAAGAGTCCTGCGCGCCGGCGGTACCTCCTGGCTCGCGAAGGAGTTCTGATGCTCAGGTACGCCGCAGACATACGCACGCTGATTTACATGGCCGTTACGACGGCGCTGCTTGTCATCCAATGGAGCCGGGATTCGTTCAGCCCGGTACTGTTCACCGCATGTCTCTTCATGGCGGTTTCTGTTGCGGTGATTGCCCACAACCACAATCACTTGACGATTTGGAAGTCGAAGACGCTGAACGCGCTCACCGACTACTGGCTCACCCTGTTCTATGGGTTCCCGGCCTTCGGTTGGATCCCGACGCACAATCAGAACCACCACAAGTTCAACAACCGTGAGGGTGACTACACGGTCACCTATCGCTACACGGAGAACACCAATCTCTTCACGCTTCTCACATATCCCGCGGTGAGTGGGTTTCATCAGCAGAAGCCGATTCGCGAATACCTGAAGAAGCAGTACCGCATCAATCGAAGCCGCTTCTGGTTCTGCATCTCGGAATACGCGTTGCTGGTGAGCTTCCTCGTGACTGCGTTCGTGATCGATTGGCAGAAGGCCCTGCTCTACATTTTCATTCCGCAGCAGGTTTCGTTGTTTGTCGTTCTAATCTTCAACTACGTGCAGCACGTGCACACGGACGAGGAGTCGCCCATCAATCACTCCCGCAACATCGTCGGCCCGGCGATGAACGTGCTTCTGTTCAACAACGGCCTTCACACGGTCCACCACGACAATCCGGGTCTGCATTGGAGCAAGGCCCCGGCGGCGCATGCGAAAATCGCGGATCAGATCGATCCGCGGCTCAACGAGCGAAGCTTTTGGTGGTTCATGATCCGCGTCTACGTTCTCGCGCCGTTCAGTCAGAGGGCGCGTAGCTCCTCCATGCGTCTCGAACGCATGGCTTCATAGCGGCTACTATTCGCAGCTGCACCGACTCCCCGTACGAGATGCAGCTCGCCGCGCGATGGATGCATGCCTTCGAGTCACTGACCGCCTTGACATCTGAGCGATTCGTCATAAACAGTCAGCTCTGATTGTTTATGAATCCGAGGAACTATGAGCAAAGAAGTCAGGTTTGACGGGCGGGTCGCGATTGTCACGGGCGCGGGGCAGGGGCTCGGCCGTTCACATGCGCTCTTATTGGCGTCACGCGGGGCGAAGGTCGTCGTCAACGATCTCGGTGGCTCCACGGCGGGCGAGGGCAAGTCCTCCGAATCCGCCGACCTGGTCGTCGAAGAAATCAAGAAGGCCGGTGGCGAGGCGGTCGCCAACTACGATTCCGTCGAGGACGGCGATGCGATCGTGCGGACCGCGATGGACGCCTGGGGTCGCGTCGACATCGTGATCAACAACGCCGGGATCCTACGCGACAAGTCCTTCAAGAACATGACCGACGCCGACTGGGACATCATCTTCCGTGTCCACAACTACGGTGCGTACAAGGTCACCAAGGCGGCCTGGCCGATCATGACCGAGCAGGGCTATGGGCGTGTGCTCTTCACGACCTCGTCGGCCGGCATCTACGGCAACTTCGGACAAACCAACTACGGGTCGGCGAAGCTCAGTCTCGTCGGCTTCGCGAACACACTGTCCCTCGAAGGGCAGCGCAAGAACGTCCTGGTCAATACCATCGCGCCGTTTGCAGCGTCGCGCCTCACCGAGGGGTTACTTCCACCCGCGGTGTTCGACTCGCTCAAGCCAGAGTACGTGTCTCCGATCGTCGCATACCTGTGCAGCGAGGACAGTGACACCACCGGCGGGGTCTACGAAGTCGGCGGAGGGTTCTATTCGAGCCTCCGCTGGGAGCGAACCAAAGGCAAGCTCTTCCGGCTCGGCCGTGAGGTCTCGCCCGACGATATCCAGTCGAGCTGGAAGCAGATCAACGACTTCGGCGAGTCCGACCACATCAGCAGCGTGATGGAGTCGCTTGGCCCCATCATTCAGAACGTCGAGGCGGGCCCCAGTAAGGGCGGAAACGAGTTCATCGACGTCGATGAGGCGCTCGGGGCGAAGTACCCAGACCGTACGTCGAGCTACGATGACGGGGATCTGGCCCTCTATGCGCTTGGCGTAGGGGCGGCGACCGATCCCAACGATGAGCAAGGGCTTCGTCTCGTCTACGAAGGCCATGGTGGCGGCATGAAGGCCTTGCCGACGTTCGCCGTGATCCCCGGCACCAATGCAGTTCTCGGATTCGCGAAGGAGGGCGTCACGGCCCCCGGCCTGAACTACGGTTTCGACCGAGTTCTTCACGGAGAGCAATACATCGAGCTTGCGCGGCCGCTTCCTTTGAAGGCGACGCTGACCACCAAGGGCACCGTCACGGACATCTGGGACAAGGGGAAGGGCGCTCTCGTGGTGACCGCGTTCGACTCGTACGACGAGGACGGTGATCTGCTGATCAAAAACGAGATGACCGCCTTCATTCGCGGCGCTGGCGGCTGGGGCGGTGAGCGTGGGCCGAGCGCGGACATCAACGTGCCTCCTGCGCGCGAGCCCGACGTCGTCGTCGAAGACGCGATTCCTGACAATCAGGCGCTGCTCTATCGCTTGAGCGGCGATTGGAATCCGCTTCACGTCGACCCGGGCATGGCGAAGGCGTTCGGCTTCGAGCGGCCGATTCTTCATGGTCTTTGCACGTTCGGCTACGCGGGGCGTCGGGTGCTCGAGCGGTTTGCGCCCGAAGGCAATCCGGACTTCTTCAAGAGCATCAAGGTGCGCTTCGCCGACAACGTGTACCCCGGCGACACTCTCATCACCGAGATGTGGAAAGAATCGGATCAGCGCGTCGTATTCCAGTGCAAGGTCAAGGAACGCGACTCGGTCGTGATCTCGAACGCCGCAATCGAGCTCTTCGAAGAGCTTCCCAAGGCGAAAGAGAAGAAGAAGCCAGCTGCGCAAGCAAGCACTGAGGGGAGCGTCGAGCCGACTTCCGCCGATGTGCTTGCCGCGGTCAGCCAGTTCCTGGCCGAGAACCCCGGCATCGCGGAGAAAGCCCAAACGGTGTTTCAACTGAACCTCAGCGATCCGAGCAGCGTGTGGACGATCGACCTCAAGGCGGGCACGGCCGGTGCCGGCGAAACGGCCAAGCCCGACGCCACCCTCCAACTCTCCGACGCCGATTACGTCGCGCTTCAAAAGGGCGAGGCGGATCCGATCAAGCTATTCTCGAGCGGGAAGCTCAAGGTGGCCGGCGACATGATGGCGGTCAACAAGCTCGAAGCGCTCCTCAAGATGCCGTTCGACCTCGTCCTCGATAAGGCTTCGGCGCGCGCGAGCGGAGGTACCTTGGCGGCCCCGCCTCCAACTGCGCACGCGGCATCTGAGCCGCTTGCGCCCAAGCTCTTCGAGGCCCTCGGCAAGCGCTTACAGGAGCAACCGAGCCTCGCCGACGAGGTCGGTGCGGTCCTACAGTTCTACGTACGGGACCCAGATTCCCAATGGGTGGTGGACCTCAAGAACCAGCCACCTGCGCTCAAGACTGGCCAGACCGACGGAGCCACGACGACGATTACGATCGATGACGCGGATCTCGTAGAGCTCAGCAGCGCCGAGACGACCACGCAATCGCTCTTCCAACGCGGCAAGCTTCGTATCGACGGTGACATGCAGCCTGCGCACCGTCTGAACTTTCTCAAGGGCCTGATCTAAACCCGCGCACAGAAGCGCTAAGGAGCAACGATGGGACGCAAGGTGAACGTAATCGGAGTCGGCATGGTGCCATTCGCCAAGCCTGGCCAAAGCGAGGACTACAACGTGATGGCGGCCAAGGCGATCAAGACTGCGCTGGCCGACGGCGGGGTGGAGTTCGGGGAGGTCGAGCAGGCGGTCGCGGGTTATGTCTTCGGCGACAGCACGTGCGGGCAGCGTGCGGTGTACGATGTGGGCCTCACCGGGATTCCGGTCTACAACGTCAACAACAACTGCTCCACGGGCTCGAGTGCATTGATGTTGGCCAAGCAACTGGTCGAGGGCGGCATTGTCGAGTGCGCGCTTGCCGTAGGCTTCGAGCAGATGCAGAAGGGCGCGCTCGGTGCGGCATGGAACGACCGACCCAACCCCCTCGGCCTGCATGTCAACGTGATGAACGAAGCGCAGGGCTTCACCTCCGCGCCTCCCGCCGCCCAGATGTTTGGTGGAGCCGGTCGCGAGTACCGCTGGAAATACGGGGCGAAGCGCGAAACCTTCGCGAAGGTGAACGCGAAAGCGCGCCAGCACGCGGCAAAGAACCCGTACGCGCTCTTCCGCGACCCTCTCACGGTCGAAGAGATTCTCGCCTCGCCCGAGGTGTTTGACCCGCTCACACGGTATCAGTGCTGCCCTCCGACCTGCGGCGCCGCGGCCGCGATCGTGTGCTCCGATGATTTCGCGAAGAAGAAGGGCATCTCCAACCCCGTGTACATCGCAGGCCAAACGATGCGCACGGACTACGGAACGAGCTTCGGCGACTCGATGATCAAAATGGTCGGCTTCGACATGGCAAAGAACGCTGCGCAGGCGGTGTACGAGGAGTCCGGTATTGGGCCCGAGGACGTCGATGTCGTAGAGCTTCACGACTGCTTCACCACCAACGAGGTGCTCACCTACGAAGCGCTCGGCCTGTGCGGCGAAGGCGAAGCCGAGAAATTCATCGAAGACGGCGACAACACCTATGGCGGCAAGTTCGTGACGAACCCCAGCGGTGGTCTCCTTTCTAAGGGGCACCCACTTGGCGCCACCGGCCTTGCGCAATGCACCGAGCTCGTCTGGCACCTTCGGGGCCAGGCCGAGGACCGCCAGGTAGAAGGCGCACGTGTTGCCCTTCAGCACAACCTCGGCCTTGGCGGCGCGGCAGTCGTGACGATGTACCGCCGCGACTGAGGGGCCTCGGAGCGTGAAGAAAGCCGGAACTGACGCCGCTCCGAAGCGGGAGCGAGTGCCTCAGGCGGAGCGCCGTCGGGTCACGCGCGGGAAGTTGCTAGACGCAACGATCGAGAGCTTGATCGACGTTGGCTATCCGAGAACCACGACTGTCGAGGTCGGCGAGCGCGCCGGGCTCTCGCGCGGCGCTCAGCTCCATCACTTCCCGAGCCGGGCCGACCTGCTGGTCGCTGCGATAGAGCACCTCGCCGATGAACGCTCCAAAGAGTTCGAGGCCGAGCTCCGCGCCCGGCTCGAGAAGGGCGACGAACCGATCGACGCGATGGTCGACATGCTCTGGACCATGTTCTCGGGGCCGCTCTATTGGGCCGTCGTCGAGCTCATGGTTGCCGCGAGGACCGACCCCGAGCTTCTCGGCAGGTTCGAAACTTTCGAGCGCAGCCTCGGCGGCCGCATCTACGGGGCCTTCAAGCAGCTCACTGGCCGAGGGGATCGGCAGGCCAAAATCGCAGTCGAGATGACGCTCTACTTCATGCGCGGATTAGCAATGGAGCGCATCTTTCGAGAGAACGACGCACACTACGCCAACCTGATCGAGCGCTGGAAGAAGAGCCTACGAACGATGCTCAGCTAGTCGCATGTTCGGGGACACGCGCATCCCCGCTGGCTCTCACTCCCGGTTCGCCAGGCGAACGATTCTCCACAAGAGACCCGGCGACATTCGCCG
>JBGUEF010000178.1:0-6936 GCA_041821485.1 Deltaproteobacteria bacterium | reverse complement strand
GGAGCGCGGCGCGATTTCACTTTGTTTCGACGGCAATATAGTCCGCAACCTCGACGTCGCCTCCCTGCGGGACGCGCTCTACGGCCTGTTTTACGCGCCCAAACGGGGCCGCCGCAAAGCCGCCGACCGTCGTAGCACAGTGGTGCCCCCGGAACCGAGCCGTTCGCAAAACCCTGAAGCGGTGATCACGGTCAAGAAAGCTGAGGAAACATCGTGAGCGCCATCGTCGACGCGCTCAACACCATTAGGCTGTTCTTCACCGAGAATCTCGGGCTCAAGGCCGGCGCGGTCGGCATCGCGATCCTCATGTTCTCCCTGGTGCATGGCGCGGAAGATATGGAGCGGAATGTGTATGTCGGCGTCGTGGTTCAGCCGCCATCCGATGCGCAGGACATGATTCTCGTGACCGAGATTCCAGACAAGGTCCGTGTGCGGCTCAAGGGCAGCAGGGCGCGCCTGAACGCGATCCGGCAGGAGAACCTGCCCCCGGTCGACGTGAAGCTCAAGACGAAGGAGGAGCCCCGGTACTACCTCGAGAAGGAGATGTTCGATCTGCCGGCGGGGGTATCGGTGATGGAGGTCGTTCCGCCATCATTGGTATTCAAGTGGATGCCTCGTGCCATCCGTGAGCTTCCGGTCGAGGTCTCTCTCGACGGCAAGCTGCCCGCTGGGCTCGAATGGGCAGGAGAGCCCGAGGTGTTTCCGGAGACCATGGACGTCGAAGGGCCGCGAGATGTCGTCAACTCGATGCGGACGGTCCGCTCGATGGAGGTCGATGTCCGCGAGCTCGAGGATGGCGTCCTGCAGCGCGAGGTCCCGCTCGTCGGGGCGCCCGCCAACACGACATTCGAGGCGCAGACCGTGTTGGTGACCCTGCGTGTTCAGCCCAAGATGAAAGAGCGAGTTCTTTCGCCACTACGAGTCGACGCCGAGGGCGTGGTACCTCGCGCTCTACGTCCTCGTGCGATTACCGCGCGCCTTCGCGGTCCTGAGGTGATTCTCGATCAGCTCAACCCAGCGTCGGTGCTGGCGATTGTCAACTTGAGTGACGCGGCCGGAAAGAAGGGCGCGGTGGCGGTGCCGGTGGAGCTTCGCGGGCTGCCCGACGAAGTCGAAGTGCTCGAGATCGAGCCGGCCATGGTCACCGTGCTGCTGGGCGAATAGCGGTCTCTTTCTTGGCTTCGGCGGCGATGTCGTTGGCCATCGCTTTGATGCGGTCCTGTTTGGGGCCTTCGATCATGACCCGGAGCTTAGGCTCGGTCCCGCTCCAGCGAACCAGCACGCGGCCGTTCTTGCCCAGGGCCTTCTCGGCGCGCGCGATTGCATGGCTGGTCTTGGGGAGGTCTTCCAGGGGGCGGCGATCGGGTAGGGTGACGTTCACCAGAATTTGCGGGACGCGCTCCATCGCCTCCCCGGCGAGCTCCGAGAGCGGCCGCCCTTCACGAAGCACGATGGCGAGCACCTGCATGGCAGCGACCAGGCCATCACCGGTGGTTGCGTGGTCGAGGAAAATCAGGTGGCCCGATTGTTCGCCGCCGAAGTTGAGGCCGCGCTTACGCATCGCTTCGACGACGTAGCGGTCGCCGACGTTGCAGCGCAATAGCTTGCCGTTGTCGTTCTCGATGGCGCGCTCCAGGCCGAGGTTACTCATGACGGTGGCGACCAGCGTCCGGCGACGGAGACGCTTGGCGCGGAGCATGCGTGTCGCACACAAGGCCATGATCACGTCGCCGTCGATCTGGTTGCCCTTCTCATCGATCATGATGATGCGGTCTGCGTCCCCGTCGAGGGCGATGCCGAGGTCCGCTCCGCGCTTGCGAACCTCCCTCGCACATGTTTCGGGGTGCAGCGCGCCAACCTTGTGATTGATGTTCTTGCCGTTGGGCCGGACGCCAATTGCATGGGTCGTCGCACCGAGCTCAGAAAAGACTAGCGGTGCGGTCCGGTATGCAGCGCCGTGCGCCGCGTCGACCACGATCCTGACGCCCTCGAGCGTGAGCTCGTCCGGAAACGAGGCTTTGACGAACGCCACGTAGCGCCCCGGCGCGTCATCCAAGCGCTCTGCGCGGCCAACGCGCGTTCCTGTAGGACGCTTCTTGTCGAGGTCGGAACCATCGATGAGGGCCTCCACCTCGTTCTCGACGTCATCGGGGAGCTTGAACCCATCCGGCCCGAAAATCTTGATCCCGTTGTCCTGATAGGGATTGTGCGAAGCGCTGATCACCACCCCGGCGTCTGCTCGCATGCTGGTGGTCAGGTGGGCGATGGCGGGCGTGGGAAGGGGGCCCGACAACAGGACTTCGCCACCTAGGGCGCAGATGCCAGAAGCCACGGCCGTCTCGAAGAGATAGCCCGACAAGCGGGTGTCTTTTCCGACGACGATTCTGGGGACGTGCCGGACGCGCTTGCCTGCCTGGTATGCGATCGCAGCGCCGATGCGGAAAGCCACCTCGGGGGTCATGTCGCCGCGATTCGCAAGGCCGCGAATGCCATCGGTTCCGAAGAGTTTGCGGCTCATGCTTGGTTCAAGGCTCCCACGTGACGTCGATACTCCAGTTCGACGGAGGGGCAAACGTGCCCGTGGTGACGAAGTTTAGTGGCCAAAGCGCCTCGATCAAGAAACCAGGACGCTGAGCCTGCGCCGTCGTGTTGGGACCGCCTTCGTTTCGCCGCGCCACGAACTGTCCTTCGACGTATAGACCACGGATAGGAACATTGTCGGGGAGGACGCTGTCGACGCTGAAGCCGACCTGCACTGCGGTGTCCCCCTCGGTGTCATCGGCACCGCCTTGCCCTTGTGTGATCCCGAAGGTGGGCGCGAACCCTCCGAACTGAGATTGCAGTGATGCGGAGAAGAGGCCCGCGGCGACACCGGTCAGGAAGTTCGTCGTCTCCTGTGACGCTTGGGCCGTGGAGGTGTTGACGCCACGCTGTTGTCGCGTGCTGCCGGTGACGAGAAGCGCGATGACTTGGGCCTCGCTGGTCGTCGGAATGCTGGATTTGAACTCGATCGTCGGGTCGTTGAGGCGCCCGGACACCACGACCGTCACGGTGTCGTTGCTTCCGCGCAGCGAGTGCCGCGCCACCAGGTCGACTTTGGCGTTCATCTCCGGGTCGCCGTCGAAGATCATGCTTCCAGATCGGACCTCGAACCTCTTCCCGAAGACCGTGAAGCTACCCTTGTGGAGAGTGACCGTGCCCTTCACCGTGAGCTCTTCGGCCAAGCTGGTGTCCAACTTGGGGGTGGCTTCTACGTAGAAGCCCTGGTCTTTGCTTCGGATGACGAGTCGATCTTCGGACCGGATTTTGAGCTTCACCTGGTAGGGATTGGTTCGGCGGATCGGTTCGTAGGTTTCGCCGATGATGAAGACGTCGGGATGTCGCTCGAGGTCTTGCGGGGTTGCCGAGCTTTCCGGAATGTCGAGCTCCAGCTTCTGTAGGCGCACCTCTCCGTCGAGGCCCTCGTCTTCGAATTTCGCAATCATCCGGGCGCTGCCGTCGACCCGCGCCATGATCGACCCCTCTTGACGTAGAGGGAATTGATCCGCTTGAACGATCAAGTCCATCTTCTCGAGCCGGAGTTTCTTGAACCCGACCCGGCCATCGACCTCTGCCGTTCCGTTCGTATCGGTCGCTCGCAAGTCGGTGACCGCGACGCCATCCTCGTCGAAAATCGCGCGCCCGGTGACGTCCTCCAGGGTCTGCCCTACGCTTCGAAGATTGACGCGGCCGTCTGAGAGCTCGACGCTTCCGACGAAGCTCGGGTCCCGCACGCGGCCCTGCGCCGTCACGCTTCCCTGTAGGATGCCCTCGACATTGACCACACCCGCCATCCAGGCGAGCACGGCCTGGAGTGGCATGCGGTCGAAGTCCGCTCTGCCGTGCACCTCGCCCCTCTTCGCCAGCACGGGAATGGGGTTCTCCCTGTTCCATCTCAGGGGAACCTTCGCCGAGAGCGTCGTCGAGCCTCCATTCCACCACTGCATGTCGGCGTCCATTTCGCCGATGCCGTCTTCATACGCTGCTGAGATCCGATTTCGCGAAGGTGGCGTTTCGATGATCGTGTTGACCATCCCGGTTCGGCGGGCAGGCTCGACCCGTCGCGCGCGAAGCTCGTCCGCTGCCATCGAGAACGAAAGCTTCGGGTCGTCGCTGAAGAGACCGGTGGCCTTGAGTTGCGCGCTCAGAGCGCCGGCGGCATAGCGACATACGTAAGGGAGGTTCTCGGTGGGCGCCTCGTAGAAGTCCGCGCTGACCCGGGTGACCGGCCAGGACGGGATCTCCGCGTCCTGCAACCACTGCTCGAGTGGCGTCTCCGACGATGCCTCGAGGTCGAGCACCTGGGTGTCTCCGACGACCCCGTCCATCGTGAGCTCGGTGATGCCGTCCTCCAGGTGCGCTCTCAGCGTGGCCCGGGGGTTGGACTCGCTTCCGCACAGGCCCTCCGAAGAGTCCGAGAGCCAGTCGATGCTGGAATGAAAGTCGCCGCGGGTTCGGAACGCGCCGCCTGCAAGTGTGAGGCTGGCCGCCAATTGCAGGCGGTTGGCGTCCGGAACGAGGCGCTCGCTGAGCTTCTTGGGAAACGCGCTCAATCGCCGTGGCGGTATCCGCAGGGAGAGTCGCCACGGAGAGGTCGCGAGGGCTTCCACCGCTTCCTCGGGCTTCTGCACCAGGTGAACTAGGTCGACGAGTAAGCTTCCTTCGGTTTCGATGAGCTCGCCATCGTCGTCTGCCATGCGAATTTGGGCGAGCAGGGCGCCATACTCGTAACGGAAGGTGGAGGCGAGCTCCACAGGTCCCCAGCCTTCGACGATGAGGGCCGGGATGTCGATGCTGCCCTTGAACGCCGGTGCGTCGATGGGTCCGGAGAACCGAATGCTCGCGTCGGCGTAGCCCTGCACATTGGGCGGGTCCTCCTCGAAGAACAGCTCGAGCAGGGTGAGGTCCACCGCCCCAGTGCTCAGGGTCGTCTCGTAGACGCCTTCGCGCAGGGACTCCCCCATGCCGCCGGGTGCGGGTTCGACAAAGCCGGTGGTGCTCAGCGTGAAGTTGCCGCGCCCACCAAGGTCTACTTGCGCGTCCGCGTCGAGCAGGCCGTCGTCGTAGTGAATCAGGTACGCAGCGTTGACCGGAGTGATGTCCCACAGGTTCGCGTCGGTCAGAGTGCCCTCCGCGACGATGGTGGGCTCCTTGTCGAGGTCGCCGCGGAACTCGAAGTGGAGATCGACGCCGCCGGTGAAATCCGGCGCGTCTTCGGGGTAGAGGATCTTCAACAGAGCCAGGTCGAAGTTATCGAGGTCGGCGCGGATGTCGTCCGGTCCGTCGAAGAGCCAGACGCCGTGAGCCTCGAGACGCTGGGGCCCTCTACCCATGAGGATCCTATCGAAGGACAGCCCCTTGTCGGGGTCGAGCGTCGCGTTTTTCACCGAGCCACGCCACCAGTGTTCGCCCACGGCGAGCTCGATCGTGTCGACGTCGAGTGTGTAGACACCCTCGTCGGCCTCGACCCGCGCCTGGAACTCCGCCCGCCGATCTCCCTGCGCCGTGAACTCCCCGTTCGCCGTATACGCGTCGGGGCCTCCGGTCAGCAGCGCCTTTCCATTGCCGATGGGATAGCCCGCGACCCGCACGGCTGCACCATCGAGCTCCAGGTCCAACATCAGCTTCGAAGGGTCGCCCCAGACGCGTCCTTCGAGAATCAAGAAGTGGGCGCTGAGCGCTCCATAGTCGAAGCGATCGAAGCGAACCCACCCCTTCGTCTCGAGGTCGCCGCGCACGGTTTGGCGAATGTGCAGGTCGAACTCGGCGCTGCCTTCGATGCCCGGCGCATAGTCTTGGAAATTGGGATCCGCGCTCACCTCCGGAACGTTTCCGCGCGCATGGATCTCCGTGATCCCTTCGTACTCGACGTGCCCGTCCAAATAGAGATCGCCGCCGGCGTACTGCGTTTGCACCGAATCGATGTCGATGCCGTCGTCGCGCGCGCGGATCTTCGCGAGGAACGCCGGGACGTGGATGTCCTCGTAAACGAAGCCGCCGGTCTCGACCTCAATACCCAACACGTCTTCGCTCTTTGGGTCGCTCGTCATCTCGAGTCGTCCGTTGACCTCGACGTCCGGCGCGCCTCCGATCACCTCCGCCAGCTTCGCTCCTGGGCTGGAGATCTCGATTCGGGTGACCCCCTCGCTTGGCAGCTCCCCCTTGATTCGCGCGCGCCCGCCCGCGGTGTTCAGGTCGGCCTGCAGGCGATAGTCCTGCTCGGGGCCCCAGAGGCGGACCCAGCCCGTCGTTTCGCCCTTGAGCGACTCCGCCCAGTCGAACCCCACGTCGTGCAATGTGTCGGCGCTGATCGGTTCCACACGGAGGAAGAGGTCGAGGTCCCAGGGATCTTCGGGGACACTATCTTCGTGGGGGCGATAGACGAGCTCCGCGGTCAGGTGCTCGTCCCTGCGGCTCGCTTCCGCGGTCACCTGCGCGCCCCTTGCATCGGTGTGGACACTCCCGACCAGGCTGTCGAGACTCGCTTCGAAGGGGAACGGGCGCACGATGCGTCCGTCTGCCGACCAGACCTCGATATCGGTGATCCAATGGAACTCCATTCGGCCCTTCGTGTCGAGGTTGACGACGCGCAGGTCCTTCAAGCCGAGCAGCTCTCCCGTCACCTCGAGATTGCGTAGGTCCATGTTGTCGACGATCGCGTGGAACGGCTCTCCTTCGGTGGGCGTTTGGTCGGCTGCCTCGAATGCCGCGAGGAATGTCGGCGCACCTTCGCCGTCATCGACTAGGTCGACCCAGCCGTTGGTCAGATTGGCATAGTAGAATCGAAGGCGTCCGCGAAGCCCTGCGATTGGATCGATGCCGAGTTCCACGGTCTCGCCGTAGATGATCGCCTTGCCGTCCGGGTCGTAGACGAACGTGTCTTTGACGACCGTGCGC
>JBGUEF010000177.1:0-6953 GCA_041821485.1 Deltaproteobacteria bacterium | reverse complement strand
CGTCGGGGCGTTTCGTAGCTTGAGTGGCACCGGGAGCGCTCCGTGCTCGCGCACGTCGGACTGGGCCATCTGCCAGGCTTTGTAGCTCGCGTTGCTCTTCGGCGCGCTGGCGAGGTAGGTGCAGCACTGCGCGATCGGGAAGATCCCCTCGGGCATTCCGAGACGCCGAAACGCGGCGTCTGCGCTGACGGTGACCTCGAGCGCCCGCGGATCGGCGTTGCCGATGTCTTCACTCGCGAAAATCAGCATCCGGCGAAGGACGAAAAGCGGGTCCTCGCCGGCCTCGAGCATGCGCATCAGCCAATAGACCGCAGCATCGGGGTCGCTGCCCCGCATCGATTTGATGAATGCGCTGATGACGTTGTAGTGCTCTTCGCCGGACTTGTCGTAGAGCAGCGTTTGGGTCGCCAGCGCCTCTTGAACGATCGCGACCGTGAGTGCTTCGACACCCGCCGATTTCGCAAAGTCGCTGGCGAGCTCGAGCGCTGACAAGGCGCGCCGGGCGTCGCCGCGCGCATTCTGGGAAAGCGCGGCGAGCGCGTCGTCATCCACCGAGTGAGGAACGTGGCCGATCCCGTGAGCCTCGTCCTCGAGCGCGCGCTCGAGCAGCTTACGCAAGTCTTCGGCGTCGAGCGGTTTGAGGTCGAACACGCGCGCGCGGGACAGCAAGGCGGAGTTGACCGCGAACGAAGGGTTTTCCGTCGTTGCGCCGATCAAGGTCACGGTGCCGTTCTCGACGTGCGGGAGGAGAGCGTCTTGCTGCGCTTTGTTGAACCGGTGAATCTCGTCGACGAAGAGGATCGTCTTCTTTCCGTAATAGTTCTTCTGCTCCTTTGCGGCCGCGATGATCTTCCGAAGCTCTGGGACACCGCCGAGCACCGCGCTGAACGGTACGAAAATTGAATTCGTCTCGTTCGCGATCACATGCCCGAGCGTGGTCTTGCCGGTGCCGGGTGGCCCCCAGAGGATCATCGACGGAATGCGGTCGGCGCGGATTGCTTGAGCCAGGATGTGTCCGTCCCCGAGCAGATGTGCCTGACCCACCACGTCTTCGAGCCGGTTCGGCCGCATCCGATCTGCGAGCGGGGAGCTGGTTTCCGCTTGTCGCTCAAAGAGGTCCACAGGCCGTATATAGCTCAGCGGAGGATGCGGAGTCTCTTCGGACCTTCGCCCTCGGGCGCGGCGTCTCCCCCGCTGCGTCCGAAGTGTTCTTTGGCGATCCGCTCGGCGAGGGCGTCGGCCACCTTCACGAACGCTTGGCCAGCGGCAGAAGCAGGGGCGGCTTGAACGACCGGGGTGCCCTGATCGCCCCATTCCCGCACCTGGACGTCGAGGGGCACCTGCCCGAACAATGGAGCCTTGGCGAACTCGGCGATTTTCTCGCCGCCCCCGCGGCCAAAGAGCTCGTGCTTGACGCCCGCGCTGTCGATGAAATGACTCATGTTCTCGATGACCCCGAGAATCGGAATGTTGAGCTTCTGGCACATCGATACGGACTTGTAGACGTCTTGAAGCGCCACCTCTTGCGGCGTCGTGACGATGATTGCGCCCGTGATAGTGAGCTTCTGCGCGAGCGTCAGCGCCACGTCGCCCGTTCCCGGGGGCGAGTCGATGATCAGATAGTCGAGCGCGCCCCAGTCTACGTCACTCACGAACTGCTGGAGTGCGCTGTGGAGCATCGGGCCTCGCCACACGACGGCCTGTTTCGGATCTTCGAGCAGGAAGCCGATGCTCATCAACTTGATGCCGAAGCGCTGCAGCGGCTGAATTCGTTTGCCGTCTTTGGAGGTCGGGTGACCTTCGATGCCCAACATCGTGGGTAGAGAAGGGCCGTAGATGTCGGCGTCGAGTAGACCGACTCGCGTGCCCAGGCGCCGCAGAGCCAGTGCGAGGTTCGTCGCCACCGTACTCTTGCCGACTCCGCCCTTGCCGCTCATCACCAAGATCACATTCCGAACTTCGGGGATCGGATCGGTACTGGTTGCTTCGCGCGTGGGTACGTTGACCTCGAGCTCCAGCTCGACGAACTCGACGCCGAGAGGCTCGAGCGCTGACTCGACTCGGGTCTGGACCGTCTGGCGAACCTCTTCGGATGGAGAGCTCACCCGCACCTTCGCCGACACTCGGCCTTCTTCGAGGCGCACATCGACGAGCGTCCCCAAGGCGCCGAGGGGCTTCTGAAAGATCGGGTCTTCGACGTTGCGAAGGGCTTCAGTCACTGCGTCGAGGGTGGGGGACCCCATCGAAACCTCCAGGTCAATACAACCGAAGTCCTCTAGAGCGCCGGTTTGACCTCGTCAAGGTGGACAAACTTCGGATCGCTCCCGGGGCCGGTTATGCTGCCGCCGTGTCGGTTTGGGAGCGGCGGTGGGCACTTCCACTTGCGATCTTCGTGCTGTGCGCTGGGGTCTACTGTGCGACCTCGGCGCATCGTCTGCTCCGGCCCTCGCCGAACAACCACTACGTGCATCTGGCGCACGCCTGGCTCGAGGGCCGGCTGGACCTTGGGGGCGATCCGCCCGGCACCAATGACTGGGCCTGCTTCGACACCGTGTCCCGGGGGCCATGCCCGGCGGGGCAGTATCGGTTCTCGGGCCCCGACGCAGAGCGCTACCGCTGGTACGTCTCGTTTCCCCCGTTGCCAGCCATTCTCTTGTTGCCGGTCGTCGCGATCTTCGGGCTTGCCACCTTGGACGCGCTCTTCTGGGCTCTCTTTGCCGGCGCGGCGCCCGCGCTGCTGTTCATCGTTCTGCGTTTTCTGAGGGAGTCCGGGCGTAGCGGGCGATCACCGCGAGACGATCTGCTGGTCACGACTCTTTTCGCGGTCGGATCGGTCTACTACTTCGTTGCGGCGCAAGGGACCGTCTGGTTCGCTGCCCACGTGGTGGCGGCCGCCTGCGTTTGTCTGTACCTCTCGTGCTCCTTTGGCGCCCGCCGCCCCGCAGTAGCGGGCCTCGCCCTCGGCCTCGCGTTCCTATCTCGACCGGCGACCTTGTTGCTCGCGCCGTTCTTCGTGCTCGAGGCGGTGACCGCCGCGAAGAAGGAGCCTCGCGCTCCAAGTGATTCCGCATCCCGCATACTCCGCACACTCGGGACGTTTGCGGTTCCGCTCGCCGCCGTTGCGGTGTTCGCGATGTGGCACAACGCAGCACGCTTTGGAGACCCATTCGAGTTCGGGCACCGCTTTCTCCAGATACGCTGGCGATCGAGGATCGAGACCTGGGGCCTATTCAGCACGCACTACCTGCCGAGGAACCTCACGGTCTTCTTCCTCTCGGTGCCTTGGCTCATCCAATCGAGCCCTTTTGTTCGCATCACCAGGCATGGGCTGGCGCTTTGGTTCACTAGCCCCAACCTGTTGTGGAGCCTTTGGCCAAAGAAGGCCGATGCTACCGTCGTCGCACTGTGGGCAGCGGTGCTGCCCACCGCGCTCTGCACATTGCTCTACCAGAACACCGGTTGGGTTCAGTTTGGCTATCGATTCTCGCTCGATTACCTTCCACTCCTATTCGTGCTCGTCGCCCTCAGCGGACGGCGATTCGGCGTCGCATTCCTGAGCTGCGCCGCGTTTGCGATCCTAGTCAACACCTTTGGCGCCGTGACGTTCGACCGGTACCCGCAGTTCTACGACGACGACCCGACGCAGCGGGTCATCTTTCAGCCGGATTGATTGGCTTCGTCAAGCAGTTGTTGGGCAAGAGGGCTTGCCGGGCCGCTCGGTATCGTCGCGCGCTGCAGACCGGCCCGCCCCGCCTCCCGGCGTAGCGCGCGCAGCTCGTCGAACGCAGCTTCCGTGTCGCCTCGCTTAGCGAGGATATGCGCGTGAACGAGACGGTGCGAGGCGCGAAGCGAAGGGTTGTCGTCCACTTCTTGATCGCCGAGGTGCGCTAGCGCTTGTTCGGTATCTCCCCGAACGGCCATCAGCAGGGCCTCCATCGCCACCAACCAGACCTCGATCGAGCCTTCGGTGGGCCGGTGGATCCTGTCGATTGCGCGCTGCGCCGCGTCCACGTCGTCGAACTGGATCTCGCAGGTAGCGAGAGCTTGATTACGAAGGACCGCCTGCGGCTCCGAAAGTGCTTCGTCGTCTAGGCTCCGCAACCGCTCGCGTGCCTCTCCCCACATGCCGGCCTGTGTGAGTGGTCCGGTCGCCATCAGCACCAGCGCAATGTACCGCTGCGGGTTGCCGCGACGCACCTCGTCGAGAAGCCGGCCGAGTGCCGCCGCTGCCGTCGGCCGCGCATCTTCTTCTTGCAGGCGTTGGCACAGGATCGAGAGCCCGCGCACCTGGCGGAACCGCCGAGCCGAGTTGAGCAACAAGAGCAAGCCAAGGGTCCCGCCGAGCAAGGCGGCGACGTAGTCGACTCGATCCTGCGGCATCGACGTCGCTCGGAGTGCGAAGAACGCAGCGACTCCGATCACCAGTACCGTTAGCGTGGAACCCACGAACGCCCGCAACACCGCGCCAATGGACAGGAGGCTGAACGGAACTCCCCAGATCCGGCCTCGAATGACCGGCGCTGCCAATCCGACGAGCACCGCGACGATGAGCGTCAGAATCATGGGCTAAGGCACGCTCTCGGCACGGTACGCGTAGTAGTGTTTGAGCACGCGGCGCACGTACCGCTGCGTCTCTTTGTACGGCGGGATGCCGTTGTATTTTTCGACCGCGCCTTCGCCCGCGTTGTATGCGGCCACCGTCAACACCAGGTCACCCTTGAACCGATTAGCCAAAATACGAAGGTAGCGCGCGCCGCCGTTGATGTTCTGGCGCGCGTCGAACGGGTCCGATACTCCCATCGACCGCGCCGTCCTCGGCATGAGTTGCATGAGCCCCATGGCCCCCGCCCGGCTGACCACGGTGGGATTGAAGTCGCTCTCGACACGCATGACGGCGCGAATGAAGGACTCCGGGAGCTGGTACAGCCTCGCAGCTTCGCCGATCAGGTTGTTGTAACGACTGTAGCGATCCGGATCGTTTTGCCGGCTGCCGTTCGGCGACTTCGATCCCGGGCTCTTCTTCGCGCTGGCGGTCGGCTTCGACTTCTTGCTGCCACGCACGACGAGCTGGCAGCGGCGGCCCGGTTCCCTGACGTTCGTGTAGTGCTGCGTCCCATCCGCACGCTTGCAGCGATAGATGTCAGCCTGCGCGGGCGTCGCCGTGCCCACGATCAGGCCCAGCACGCCCACTATCGTCAACAACCGCGAAACCATCGTTCGGGAGTGTATCCCCGGGCGCTGAGTCACGCCAAAATGGGCCTCTCTCGCTTGCGCTGAACGCGCTTCTGCGCATGATGGGGCGTTCGATGGCGACGCCGAGTTTTTTCGAAGGCCCTGAAAAGAAGCTGGAAGTCGTGGTGACTCCCGGCTTCCCACCCCTGCGCTCCTTGGGCGACGAGGCGTGGCGCTGTATCGTCGAGGCTGCCGGCGCGAAGGTTCTCTCGGTCCTCCGAAGCGAACACTCCGACGCGTATCTGCTGTCCGAATCGAGCTTGTTCGTCTTCGACGATTGGTTCGTCGTGATCACGTGCGGTCAAACGACGCTGGTCAACGCCGTCCCTCAGATCCTGAAGTCGATTCCAAAAGAATCGATCGCCTTCCTGGTGTACGAGCGAAAGAGCGAGCACTTCCCTGAACACCAGGAGACCACGTTCTACGATGACGCGCGTCGTCTCCACGCCATGCTCCCTGGGCGGGCGCTTCGCTTCGGCGACGAGCATGGGCGCTACATCCAGATGTTTCATACCACCCGTCCGTACAGCCCCGAGAAGAACGACCCGACGCTCGAAGTGCTCATGCACGTGATCGACGAGGATGTCGCCGGACAGTTCGCCGCCACGCGCACCTCCAACGACAGGTCGCTTGCGGTCTCCTCTGGCATGGCTGCCATTCTTCCGGGGTTCGCCACATCTGAACATGTCTTCGACCCGGCCGGGTATTCCCTCAATGCGGTGAAGGGCGAGGAGTACTACACGTTTCACGTCACTCCCGAGGAGGCCGGGAGTTACGTGAGCTTCGAGACCAACTACGATTTTCGCGGTGACCTCGACGGCCTGATTCGATCGATCGTCGAGCTGTTTCGGCCCCGTGCCTTCGATGTGATCACGTTCCTTCCGGAGGCGGAGCCCGATCTGCCAGTGGCCGGCTACGGGCTCGGGGATCACGTGGTGCAGGTGCTTGGGGGGTATCGTGTGAGCTATTTCCAGTACTTCGCCCCACCTTCCGGCCCGCGTGCAGCCTGCGAGCTCGAGCTGTAGCGCCGCGAGAAAACCCCATGCCAGACTACCGCGCCGCCTGTTAGACTCTGCCGTCCATGCGAGCCGAATGCGACTACCTGGTGCTGGGTAGCGGAGTAGCCGGGTTGAGCTTCGCGCTCGAAGCGGCACGGCACAGCCAAGTGATGATGGTCACGAAGCGTGGCAGTGCGGATTCAGCCACGAACTGGGCACAGGGCGGCATTGCCGCGGTTCTCGACCCTTCCGACTCGTTCGAGGCCCACGTCAGCGACACGATCGGTACTGGCGGCGGGCTTTCGCATCGTGAGGTCGTCGAGATGGTGGTTCGCGATGGTCCCGGGCGAATAAAGAAGCTGATGGACCTCGGGGCGCAGTTCACCCGGAGCGAAGAGGGCCTCTCGCTCGATCTGACCAGAGAAGGCGGTCACAGCGCCCGGCGGGTCGTGCATGCCGGAGACATCACCGGCGAAGAAGTCCAACGTGTGCTCCTCCAAGCGGCAGCCGCATCGCCCAACATTAAGATCATTGAAGACCACATGGCGATCGATCTCGTGGTGGCATCGAAGTTCGGAGGGCCGCGGCGAGTCGTCGGCGCCTACGTGCTCGACGAAGGCACCGGTGGGGTGAAAACCTATCTCGCACGCGCGACGGTGCTCGCCACCGGAGGTGCCGGCAAGGTCTACCTCTATACGTCGAACCCGGACGTCGCGACCGGAG
>JBGUEF010000176.1:0-7105 GCA_041821485.1 Deltaproteobacteria bacterium | reverse complement strand
AGCAAAAATCTCTCGCACACTAGGTTTCTGGATCGCGCACTAGTCGAGTACGTCCTTGACGAGGAACTCGACCGCTCCGCCGCCGATCCAATGGTCGGGCTGAAATTCACCGACGAGGCGGAGGTTATCGCGGCCTTCGATGCGGGAGAACATGCCGGGCGCGAACGCGCGAACGGAATCCTGGCCCACGCGCAACTTGAGCTTTCCGTGCGCGCGTCCTTCCCCGACCCCCATTGCTTCGACGACGTGGGCATCGACCAAGAACGTCGGCACGGGGTGACTCTCTCCGAAGGGGCCGAGGCGCTGCAGGTCCTCGACCGTTGGAACGCGAAACGCCCCGCTGAGCGCAACGTCGATCTCCTCCGATGGCCGTTCGCCGAAGCCCGCGCCCTGGGTGGCCTGCAGGAACGACGCACGGAAGGAATCGAGGGCGCGCTTCGATAGAGACATCCCCGCCGCGGCACGATGTCCGCCCCAAGCGCTCAGGTCGGATGCGCAATGGGCGAGCGCGTTGTAGACGTCGAAGCCGGAGGTCGTTCGGGCACTGCCGTGACCGTGCTGGCCGTCCAAGGCGATGACGACTGCCGGGACGCCAAACGCGTCCACGAGGCGAGCAGCCACGATGCCGACGACGCCGCGATGCCATGTTTCGCTCGCCACGACCAGACCCTCCTCGGGCGTATCTCCGTAAAGCTCGAGCACCTGCGCGCGCGCTTCTTCCGTGGCGCGGTTGGTGAGTGCCTTGCGCTCCTCGTTCTGCGCCTCGACGTCCTGAAGCAAGCGCAAGGCCTCTTTCGGGGTTTTCGCGGTCAGGAAGCGGAGCGTGAGGTCGGCCACCCCGAGGCGCCCAGGCGCGTTGAGCCGGGGCGCAAAGCGAAAGGCCACATCACGCGCCGTGAGTTGGGCAGACTCCGGGATCTTGGCGGCTTGCCGCAACGCGACGAGGGCCGGCCTCGTGTTCGGAGAGCCGAGGTTCTTCAGGCCCGCTCGCACCAGCCGCCGGTTGTCTCCAGTCAGCGGCGCGAGATCGGCGATCGTGCCAATGGCGACCAAGTCGAGCCATGCCCGTAAGTCGAGTTTGGCGCCCATCTCCGAGCGCAGCGCAGCACCCAATGAAAAGGCTAGACCCGCGCTGCAGAGGCCCTTGTAAGCGAAACCGCACTCAGGGCGATGCGGGTTGAGAAAGGCAAGGGCCGGCAGGGCTTCTTCGGGCACGAGGTGGTGGTCGACTACGATGACGTCCACGCCGTGGGCCCTGGCCTTGGTGATCCGTTCGTGGTCACTCGAGCCACAGTCGCAGGTTACGAGGAGCCCCGGGCGTTCTGCCAAACACCGATCGAGGCCCTGATCACTGAGACCGTACCCCCCGTGAAAACGGTCGGCGATGAGCACCCGCACGTCCCCTCCGAGCGCCGCGATGACTTCGCTGAGAATGACTGCCGATGTAGTGCCATCCACGTCGTAGTCGCCAAACACGACGATCCGCTCGCCAGCACGGATCGCGCGTGTGATGCGTTCGGACGCCAATGCGCGGTCGGCCATCGGTTCGGGGGAGCTCAGGCCACGCAGCGTGGAGTCGAGGAACGGGCGGGCCTCCTCGGCATCACGGACACCCCGATGCAGGAGCACTTGGGCCGCCGTGAGCCCCAGTCCACAGGCGTCAGCAAGCATGCTGGCCGCCCGCTCGTCGGAAGGCCGCACGCTGTACCGATCCACGGGGCTATCCCTATGAACGGTTGAAGAGACGCCGGTCCATCAGCTCGGTGATCGGCGCGGCAATGAAGATTGACGACAAGGTCCCGATCATGATGCCGATGCCCAACGCGAATGCGATGTCCTGGATGACTCCAGTGCCGAGGAAGAAGAACGCGGACACCGACAGGAGCGTCGTGAGCGATGTGACGATCGTTCGCGACAGCATTTGCGACGTACTGATGTTGATCAGCTCGCGAAGGCTCTTGTCCCGGACGCGCACCATGTTCTCGCGAATTCGGTCGAACACGACGATGGTGTCGTTAATCGAGTACCCCATGATGGTGAGAAGCGCCGCCACCGTGGTGAGATTCACTTCCTTCTGCAGCAGCACGTAGACCCCCAGCGTGATGAGCGCGTCGTGAAGCATGGCGATGACGCCACCGGGCGCGAACCGCAGGTCGAACCGGAACGCCACGTACAGCATGATGAACGCGATGGCGTACAGCAGGGATTGAATGGCTGCGTCGCGGAGCTGCTCGCCAGCCTTCGGACCGACCCACTCGACGCGAAGCGCCCCTTCAGGCGCTCGGTCGGGAAAGCGCTCCCGAAGCTGAGCCGTCAGCTCGTCTGCGACGCCGACGAGATGCACCTCGTAGCGTGGATCGCGACTGCCCGAGAGCGAGTTGAGCGAGCGAACATGCGCGCCACCGGCCTCGAGTGCCTCTTGGAGTTGCTGCTCGTGGATCTCGCCCGAGACACGGAGAGTGATCTTGTCGCCACCCGGTGAGACCTTCATCTCCCGGAGAACGCCCTCGCCGAGAGCGGCGTCTGCCGCCTCGCGGATCTTGTCGACCTGGTCTTCCGGCAGGGACGACACCTCGCGAACGCGAATGATGTACTCGTTGGGATTGTCCTCGACGCTGATCACGTCCGGACGCGCGTAGCCCGCATCTTCGAGGGCCTTCCGGACCTCGCCCGGGCTGGTGTCTCCCGTGAACGCCAGTTGAACCTCGGTGCCGCCGGCGAAGTCGATGCCGTAGTTGGGCCCGGGGTAGAAAAGCGAGACCAGGCTCAGGAAGGCCATCAGACCGAGGACCGCGATGACCGGCCCGCGGTACTTCATGAAGTCGATGTAGGTGCCGGGTTTGATGAATTCCATGTCAGCCCACCCGAAGTCGCTGCACGCGCGCGCCGCGCACGAGCCAATCAAAGAGCACCTTCGAGCAGAATGTGCCGGTGAAGAGCGAAGTGCCGATTCCGATCAACAGCATCGTGGCGAACCCCTTGATGGGCCCGGTACCGAACTGCCACAGAACGATGCCCGCGATGGCCGTGGTGAGCTGGCTATCGAAGACCGATGAATACGCCCTCGCGTACCCTTGCTCGACTGCGGAGCGTGGAGATTTCCCGAGCCTCAGCTCCTCACGGATGCGCTCGGTGATGAGCACGTTCGCGTCGACTGCCATGCCGACGGTGAGTGCGATGGCGGCAACACCGGGCAGCGTGAGTGTGGCGCCGATGCCCGACATGGTCCCGAGTAGAAGCTGCAGATTCAGCAAGACCATCGCATCCGCGACCAGGCCTGCGACCTGATAGTAGAGGGCCATGAAAATCAAGACGAGCACGACCCCAACCAGCGCGGCGATTGCGCCCTTCCGGACGGAGTCCTGGCCGAGCGTCGGACCGATCATCTGCTCATTGGCCGGACGAAGCGGGGCGGGAAGCGCACCGGCTTGAAGCACGACGACGAGGTCTTTGGCCTCTTGCAGGAGCTCGTTTCGGTCGAGGTAGGCGCCGAGGGTGATGCGGCCACGGGCGCCGATCTGCCCTTGAATGACGGGTGCCGACTCGACGCGGTCATCGAGGACGATCGCCATACGCTTCCCGATATTGCGGCCGGTGAGGTCCGCCATCCGTGACGCGCCTCGCGTGTTCATCGTGAAGTCGACCTCGGGGCTGCCGCTCTGAGGGTCGAAGCCCACCGAGGCGTCATCGAGGTCCTCACCGGTCGCGTCCGCGACGCGATACATGTAATAGGTGCGCCAGCCCTCGCCGCCCCGCTCCGGGTCGGCATCCTGACGGCCAATGGCGATCACGTGGTCATCCGGCACTGGAAGAGTCGCGATGTATGCACGAAGGCGATCCCGCGCATCCTCACCGTAGGCCCCGGCGAACGTTTGCGAGCCCGCGTTGAGGTAGATGCCCTCAGGAGGCGCGGTGAAGACAGCCCGCGCGTCCGACTCGTCATCGACAATCTGGAACCGCAACTGCGCGGTGCGGCTGATGATCGACTTGATGCGCTCGAACGAACTCTCTTGCGCGCCAGGAATCTCGATGATGATGTCGCCGTCGTTCGGGCGGGCGATAACCGTTGGCTCGAGAACTCCCATGCTATCGATACGGTTGGTGATGGTGCGCTCGGACTGACGGACCGCGGTCTCGCGCATGTTGGCAAGCTGCTCTTCACGCATGTGAAGGTCGACCACGAGGTCGCCCACACCGCTCGCGACGCGAAGATCGCGAAAGTAGTCCTTCACCCAGGTCTTGGAGAGCTTCTGCGCGTCCTCCTGGTTGGAAAACGTGATGCGAATCGCGCGAACCGCACCGCCGTCCTTGTCGACACGCTCGATCTTGCACCGCTGCCGAATCTCTTCGAGCTTGGCCTTGTCGATGTCGTCGACTTCCTCCTCTGGAACGACGCCTATCAAGACGCCGCACTGGCGCTGCACTTGCTCGGCGACGCGATCCCGGCGGTCGCGAATGTACTCATCGACCTCGACTTCATACATCAACCGCAGGCCACCCTTGATGTCGAGGCCGGGGTTGATCTGATTCTCGAACGTCTCTTTAACGATGTCAGGGCATGGCAACCATCGATCCACACTCGGCCATAGGGCGAGAAAGCCCAAGACGGACGAGCCGACGACGATTGCCAAACGAAAATACCAGCCTCGATCCATGATCCTCGCCTGTGCGTTTAGCTTTTCTCGGTGGGGGGTTCGTCCAACCCGGCAACGTGGCTCCGCAACACTCTGATGCGTGTGCGGTCCGCGACCTCGATAGTCACGTCTCGCTCATCGAGCGCCGTGATCTCGCCGCGGATTCCCCCATTGGTACGGACGATGTCACCCTTCGCGAGGGCGCCCATCATCGCTTCGTGCTGCTTTGCGCGCTTCTGCTGTGGCCGGATCATCAGGAAATAGAGAACCGCGAACATCAATAGAAGCAGACCGATTTGCTCGGTCCCGCCGCCGCCGGCGCACCCCATGGGCCCCGACACAGGATCGCCACCTCCCGTAGGTGCTGCGACCGGACCGCCGCTCACCTCGGGCTGAAGCAGAATGTGAAATAACGAGTACAGCACCACCAACCCTCAATGCTCGCAGAGCCTGGATGCACACCGCTATCCAGGCTCCTGAAGCGCCGGCGTTTCTACTCCATGCCCCCAACCAGGTCAACTCAGCGGAATTGCGGATTTATGCTACATACGCGCGACCCCCGGTTGGTGGGGGTGTGAGGAGCAGCAATGGTCGACAAAGTGGACAAGATCTGGTTCGACGGGAAGCTCATTCCTTGGGAGCAGGCGAACGTCCACGTATTGACGCACACCCTTCACTACGGGCTGGGCGTCTTCGAGGGAATTCGCTGCTACAAGCTCGAAGACGGGCGAAGCGCGGTCTTTCGTTTGGAAGAGCACATTCGACGCCTGTTCGATTCCGCGCACATTTGCATGCTCCCGATGCCGTTCAGCGAAGCGGAAATCGTCGAGGGGTGCCTGGAGACGGTTCGGGCCAACGGGCTCGACGAGTGTTACCTGCGGCCGATCGCCTTCATGGGCGACGGCGAGATGGGGCTCGGTGCCAAGACGAATCCAACCCGTGTGGCGATTGTCGCATGGCGCTGGGGCGCGTACCTCGGCGAGGAAGGTCTACGGCGAGGCATTCGCGCAAAGGTGAGCTCGTTTCAACGCGCAGGTGTCAACACGCTGATGTCCAAGGGCAAAATCAACGGCCACTACGTCAACTCGATCCTCGCCAAGCGCGAGGTCCAGATGATCGGCTACGACGAAGCGATCATGCTCGATACCCAGGGATACGTCTCCGAAGCGTCGGGTGAGAACATCTTCGTGATCCGCGACGGCGAGGTCGCCACACCGCCAATGGGTGTGTCGATCTTGGGCGGCATCACCCGCAACTCGGTGATCCGCGTCATGCAAGACCTAGGGCTCACCGTCCACGAGCGACTCATCTCCCGCGACGAGCTCTACATCGCCGACGAAGTCTTCATGGTCGGCACCGCCGCCGAGGTGACCCCGGTTCGCGAGCTGGACGACCGACAGATCGGTTCGGGGTCGCGGGGACCGATCACCGAAAAGGTGCAGAGCGCCTATTTCGACGCGGTACGCGGGGTGAAGATCCCAGACAAGAGCTGGCTAGCAATCGTCTAACCGGGGCCTTGCAGATTGGCACCTGCGACGTCGACTCCACCCCATGACGCGCTTTTTTCCGAGCCCCTCAGTACGGGGACCGGGGGCTTAGTCGTCGATCACATTCTTATGAATGATGATTCGGCGGCAATGCGGGCACTGGTGCAACTCGCTCGCCCGCTGTAGCTCGATGGTCAGCTGCGGCGGCAGGGACATGCGGCAGCCGGGGCAGGTGTCGTCTTTGATGATGAGGACGACGTTGGTGATGCCGGTCTTGAGGCGATCGTAGCGCTTGATAATCGACTTCGGAACCTTGACGGCGAGTTCGTCGCGACCGCTCAGCATCTTGCCGCGTTGCTCTTCGAGCTCGGCGATGCGGGTCTTGGAAGCTTCTTCCTTCGACCGTAGAACGCCCTTGGCTTCCTCGAAGTCCTTTTCGCGTTCGGCGAGGGACACTGTCTTGGCCTCGATCGCTTGACCGATTCGGGCGAGCTCTTCTTCGCGCTCTTTCATGGAGCGACGGTTCGCCTCGACCTCTCGCTCGCCGGCGTCGGCTTCTCGAATGCTAGACGCCTGCGCGGCTTTCTTGCGAGCGCGCTGCAGCCCTTCGTTCCGCTCCTTGAGCTCGGTGCTCTGTCGGAGCTTGAGCTGCTCCGCCTCCTCGAGCTGTTGGCGCTCCTGGGCGAGCATGGTCTCGAGCCCGATCGAGTAGAGGTCGGGCCCCAGCGCCATGTAGCTCTCGGGGATCCGGACCTCGTCGAAGTAGATCTCGCCCTGATTGAGACTGCGCTGCCCCATCTTGTCGAGGGGCTTGGGGCGAGACACGCCCGGCAGATCTAGCGGGACCAGGAAGACGCCTCCCCCCTTGAAGCCCTGGTCCTGCTCGAGGGTGCAGAAGAGCACCGCGATGTCCGCGATGGTTCCGTTCGAGACCCAGGCCGCCTTCTGTCCCCGGATGACGAACTGGTCGCCCTGCTTGCGCGC
>JBGUEF010000175.1:0-7112 GCA_041821485.1 Deltaproteobacteria bacterium | reverse complement strand
GTCACTCTCTGCGGACGAAGAGTTTTGCGTCTAGTTCCGCTACGAGCATGTCGGCTGCTTTTGCTACCGACTTCGGCTCGGACCCATCGAAGGTTAGCTTCGTGCGGTAGTCCTCGGCTTGCCACTTGACGTAGCTGCCGACCATGACGCCGGGGAACTGTTCGGCGATGCGCTCGAGGAGGCCTGCGATTTCGCCTTCGTCGCAGAGGGTGTAGACGGCTTGGGAGTGGAACTCGTAGCCTTCGTCGAGGCGCTTGCGGAGGTCAGCGAGCTTGAGCTCGAAGATTTCGGGAACGCCAGGCAGGACGAACACGTTCTCGATGACGACGGTCGGCCAAGGGGCGTTGGAGCTGCGGATCATCTCGGCGCCCTCGGGCATGTTGGCCATTCGAAGATGCGCTTCGGTGGTCCGGTCGCCGTGGTAGTCGCGGATCATCTTTTCCGTCGCGACGGAACGCACGACTGGACGGCCGAAGGACTCGGCCACGCCGTCGATGGTGACGTCGTCGTGGGTTGGACCGACGCCCCCACTGGTGAACACGAAGTCGTGCGTGGTTCGCAACTCGTTGAGGTCCTTGCCGATGGTGTCGATCTCGTCCGGGCATACCAGCACGCGGCGTAGTTCGATCCCCAGGTCGAACAGCATGCGCGCGAGCAAGGTCGTGTTCGTATCGACTATCTTGCCGGACAGGATTTCGTTTCCGATGATCAACGCGGCCGCGGTACGAGGCATATCACTCCTGTCCTAGCTCGATTCCAACGGCACGAGCCACACCCACGAGCTCGCCATCCGGCGGAACGCGCTTGAGATTGGCGACCGCCGCTTCCAGGGGGACCGAAAGCACCTCCTGTCCTCGAAGAGCGACGACCTGTCCGGTGTTGTCGTGGTAGCAAAGCTCGGCGGCGTACACACCAAATCGCGTGCCGAGGATACGATCGAAAGAGGAGGGCGAGCCCGCCCGTTGCAAGTGCCCGAGGACGGTTACTCGGATCTCGTGGTCGATTCGCCCCTCGAGTAGGCGTGCCAGTTGGAAGGCGGGCCCATCATGGCGTTGCGAGGCACTCTCGTGCGCTTCGTTGATCCTCGAGACCGTGCCGCCGAGCGGCTTGCTTCCCTCGCCGACGACGATGATGCTGAACCGGCGGGCGGCCGATGAACGTGTCGCGATCTTGTCGACGACGCGGTCGAGGTCGTAGAGAATTTCGGGAATCAGGATCACGTCGGCGCCGCCAGCGATGCCCGACATGAGCGCGATCCAGCCAGCATCGTGCCCCGTCACTTCCAAGATCATCACCCGTTCGTGCGCCTCATCCGTGGAGTGGAGCGCGTCGATGGCTTCTGTCGCGGTACTGACGGCGCTGTCCAGTCCGAACGTGAGATCCGTCGCCGCGAGGTCGTTGCCGATGGCTTTGGGAATGCCCACCACGGGAACGCCCAGCTTGGCGAATCGCATGCCGATGTCCATCGTCCCGCCGCCCCCAACGAGCACCAGGATGTCGATCTCGAGCTCGTCGAGCTTGGCCTTGACTTGCTCGGACACGTCGACGGTTCGTTCGGCGCCGTCGGAGTCCGTCACCTGGTAGGCGAACGGGTCGGCGTGATCGGAACAGCCCAGCACACTACCGCCTTTCGGCAAAATTCCCCGAACCCTAGATGGAGTCAGTCTCACGACGCTGCCCGGCTCTTCGATCAGACCCGCGAAGCCGTCCTCGGATCCATAGACCTGTAGGTCCAGAGCCGTGGCAGTCTTGACGAACGCGCGGAGGACAGCGTTGAGCCCCGGGGCGTCTCCCCCGCCGGCAAGGATGAGAACCCGGCGAACCTTCTCTTCCTCATGCTCTCGCGCCAGGTTGTCATCCGTCATGGGCAACTCCCAGTTGCTTCGCCGATATCTCGTACATGGCGATCGCTGCAGCGACCGATGCATTCAGCGAATCCATCGGGCCTTCTTGACGGATGTGAACCACGATATCGCACCGTTGTCGAACCATTCGGCGCAAGCCCTTTCCCTCGGAGCCCACCACCAGAACGCGTCCCCGCGGGCTTGGCTCGAGGTCACGAACGTCGATATCCCCGGCCGCGTCGAGGCCGATGATCTCCAAGCCGGATTCAGAAAGCGTAAGAAGCGTTCGCTGCAGATTGGTGACTCGGGCAATCGACGCGTGCTCCGTGGCTCCGGCAGATGCGCGGACGACGGCCGCCGTAATCCCCGCTGCACGGTGCTTCGGAATGATCAAACCATCGAGCCCGAGCGTCACCGCGCTCCGAATGATGGCGCCCAAGTTCTGCGGGTCGGTGACCTCGTCGAGTGCAACCAGCGCGGGCGGTCCCTCGGCGTGCGCGATGATCTCTTCGGGTTCGCAGAACTGGAAGTCCTCGGCGAGGGCAACGACGCCCTGATGCCGAACGCCGTCACTGAGCTTGTCGAGCGCCGCTCGGTCTCGGTTCGTGATCGGGATGCCTTGGGCTTCCGCTGCCTTGCAGATGTCTGGATAGGCGCGTTGCGGCTCGGTGTAGATGCGACTGAGCTTGGCATTGCCGCGCATGGCCTCGAGCACTGGCCGCCGACCCGCGAGCACGCGTGTCATTGTGCGAGCGCCAGCTGTACTTGGCGTGCGATGTTGGCGGCGGCCTCGGTGGGGTCGCTCGCGTCTCGGATCGGTCTTCCCACCACGAGGAGATCGGCGCCTGCCCCGATGGCATCCGCCGGCGTCATCACGCGCTTCTGATCGCCGACATCAGAGCCGGCGGGCCGTATTCCCGGCGTAACTAGAAACGCCTCCTCCCCGAGCGCAGCGCGGAGGGCGGCGCATTCGTGCGCGGATGTCACGAAGCCTCGCAGGCCGGCGTCCCAGGCGAGCTTGGCGAGCCTGTCGACGGCGTTCCGCGGGCCCCCGCTCAAACCGATGGTTTCGAGCTCTGCCGCATCCAGGCTGGTCAACACGGTTACGGCGAGGAGCCGCGTCGAGCCGGCGTTGTCACGTGCTTGCCGCAGGGAACTCGGTCCCGCAACGGCGTGCACCGTGAGGTATTCGACGCCCATGGAAGCGGCCTGCGCCACGGATCGTCCCATCGTGGCGGGTATGTCGTGCAGCTTCAGGTCGAGAAAACACTTCGCGCCCGCGGCGTGAACTGCTTCGACGGCTGCAGGTCCGACTGCCGTGTAGAGCTCGAGGCCCACCTTGAAGGTGCCCACATGCTCGCAAGTCTCGTCGATCAGCTTCTTGGCTGCCTCGAGGTCCGGGACATCGAGCGCAAGTGCGATGCGCGACCCTGGGTCGTTGTCATCCATGAATCACCGCAGCAACGCTACGGTGCGGACTAGAGGCTGTCCAGCCCCGCCAATGGATCGTCGGTGTCGGCCTTGCGCGACTTCGAGCCTCCGCGCCGCTTGGCCGTGGCGCTCGGGGCCGCGGCCCTCCGCGCAGCCGCGGCAGCTTGTGCCTCACGCTGTGCCTTCTCGGCGAGACGCGCCTGCTCGGCTTCTGCTTCGACGCGCTTCTGCGCTTCGATCTCGGCGGCAGCCCGAGCCTCTTCCGCTTCCCGCGCTGCGCGCTCGGCGTCCATCCTCGCCTCCAAGGCGGCGGCTTCGCGGCGCTCGACCGCAGGCTTGTAAAATCCGAAGTAAGAACCGGCGCCCACCCCGAGGACCAAGACGGCGGCTGCGGCCAATAGGCCAGGGTGCACGCCCTTGCGTTGCTGCGCACTGATCGTCGCCAGCTCGCGCTCGTGATCGAGCATGCGCGCGTGGGCCTCTGCTTTTTCGCGTGCTTCCTGTTCGAGGCGGACACGCAGCTGCGCTTCATCGCGCTCGCGCGCTGTTTGCTCTTCTTCGTCGCGGATTCGCCGTTCTTCCGCTTGGCGCGCTTCCTCTTCAGCTCGAAGCCGGGCGGCTTCCTCTTCTTTTCTCTGCTGTGCCTCGGCGGCGATACGCTCGCGCTCGGCTGCCTCGCGTTGAAGCTGCTCCTCTTCTTCGCCACGGACACGGTCCTCTTGGATGCCCATGAGCTCGCGAAGATTGAAGAGAAGTGAAGACTCTTTTTCCTCGGACATGATGATACTTATATTACACTTTTCCGTTGCGTACGGACAAGGGCTAAGCCTGCATTGGCGACACAAAACGCTAGCAACCTGCCCCGACGCCTGTCAAACGAACAGCTTCCCTCAGTTTCCAGTCTCACCGGAACATGGTTTCGAGGAGGCTGCTCGGCTGATTGTAATTGGATTCACAGTAGATTTTCACGATATTATTGGAATCGTGGGTGAGCTAGAAAACTTCCTCCAGTACCTCGAGCGAGGTGATGTGACCGAGATTGTCTTTCAAAGCGGGGCGACGGCCGCCGCCAAGAAGAAGGGCAAACTCAAGCCGGTGACCACCGAACCGCTGAGCGCGCGTCACATTCTCAAGTTGGTGAACGGCACGGCCCTGCAGAAGCTGGTGCCAAGCGAGGATGGCGCGTCGGCGCCGACCCCCGCGAGGATTAACGGCACCAACTATGTCGCGACGATGGCTCGCTCCGGCGAGATGCTGATGTTGCGGGTTCGGCGCGAGGGACAGGACACCAATCCGCCCACGGCGCCGATCGGCGTCCTGGCTCCGGTGAAGAGTTGGGCGGCCGCAAAGGCACCCGCGGCGCGAGCAAAGGAACCCTCGCTCGAGCCGCCTCCAAGGGCCATGAAGGCTCCCTCAGCCGTTCAACCGCCCGTCGTCCATCGGCCTCAGGTTCAACCTCATGTTTCGTACAGACCTCCGCCCGAAGCGTCGCCGCTTGCCGATTTCGTTCGCGCAGACGTCGCGGTGAGCGCGCCGAGGGCGCTGGGTGCGCTCCTCGAAGAAGCACTGGCTCAATCGGCCAGTGACGTTCACATCATGTCGGGCGAGCCGGCGCGCTTCCGCTGTGGCGGCCGCATGGTGCCGCAGGGCGAAAGCATCTCGGACGAAGAGGCGCGTGCTCTCATCATGCCCCTCCTCAACGCGCGCAGTGCGAAGCAGTTCGAGGAGCTGGGCTACGCGGACTTTGCATGCCAGTTGGAAGGTGCGGGCCGCTTGCGTGTCAACGTGAACAAGCAGCGCACCGGAATCAAGGCCTGCTTTCGTCTCATCATGGCGGAACCACCGACCTTGGAGTCACTCGGGCTCCCACACGAGCTGCGCCAGATGCTCAACTATCATCAGGGGTTGGTGGTCGTATCCGGGCCCAACGGCGCCGGGAAGACCACGACGTTGGCGGCGCTGGTCGACCTCTTCAATAGCGAGCGGAGCGTACACATCATCACCGTCGAGGATCCGGTGGAAGTCATCCATCCGGTCAAGAAGGCCATTGTCAGTCAGCGCGAGATAGGGGCGCACACCAAGGGCTTTCACTCGGCGCTGAAGGGCTCTCTTCGAGAGGACCCCGACGTGATCGCGATCGGCGAGCTCCGCGACCGAGAGACCGTGGAAAAAGCTTTGGAGGCGGCTGAGACCGGCCACCTGGTGTTTGCCACGATGAGCACGCCGTCCGGCGCCAGCACGATCGATCGCATGATCGACATGTTCCCGCCCGATGACCAGTCTCAGGTGCGAGCCACCCTGGCGGGTGTGCTCAAGTTCGTCGTGAGCCAGCGATTGGTTCCGCGAGAAGACGGCGACGGGAGAGTCGTCGCAGTCGAGCTCCTCACTGGCGGAATGGCGTTGTGGACACTCATCCGCGACGACAAGCTATTCCAACTTCCGAGTCTGCTGCAGCGCGGGCGTGCGTTCGGAATGATTCGCATCGAAGACTCCCTGAACGAGCTCCTGTCGGCCGGGACGATCTCGATGGAAACTGCCAAGATGTTCGCCGACGATCCCCGGGTCCTCGGCCCCATGCAGCAGCCCGAAGCACCCACTGCGCGAGGCCCGGAGCCCAGAAAGAAAGGCGCCGTGCGAAACCTATTCTCGAAGAAGGGCGAATAACCGATGCCAGCTCTCGATCGTTATTTCGATATGTTGCTCGAGAAGGGAGGGTCCGACCTTCATCTGTCGATCGGTTACCCCCCGATGATTCGCGCCAAAGGTGAGCTCGTTGCGATCGAGAATGAGCCCCTGGACCATCCTACGATCGTGCGTCTCATGGACGAGATCATCAACGAGGACCGACGGGTCTACTTTCACGCGTATCGCGACCTCGACTTCGCCTACGGCTACGAGGACAAGGCACGGTTCCGAGCCAATTACCTCTACAAGACGACAGGGCCGGGCGCCGTTTTCCGAACCATTCCCAGCGAGATCCTCACAGCCGATCAACTCGGCCTGCCAAAGGCGGCGATCGACCTCGCGGAGAAGCGCTCAGGTCTGGTGCTGGTGACGGGGCCTACGGGTAGTGGCAAGAGCACGACGCTCGCAGCAATGCTCGATCACATCAATCGCACCCGGGAAGGGCACATCCTGACCATCGAGGACCCGGTCGAGTTCGTCCACACGCCGAAGAAATGCCAGATCACGCATCGAGAAGTGGGCGACGATACGCCGAGCTTCGCTGACGCGATTCGCAGCGCCGGCCGCGAAAACGCCGACGTGATTCTCGTGGGCGAGCTTCGTGGCCGCGACACGATGCAGATGGCGCTCCAGCTCGCCAGCTTCGGTATCCTAATCTTCGCCACGGTTCACACCAACTCGGCGCCCGCAACGATCGACCGATTCGTCAACGCGTTCCCCGCAAGCCAGCAACCGCAGATCCGCGGCATGCTCGCCGACTCCCTCGCGGGCATCGTCGCTCAGCAGCTCTTGCGAACCGCGGACGGAACCGGCCGCGTCGCCGCCCAGGAGATCCTGATCGGCACCTCCGGGGTCGCAGCAGCGATCCGCGAGGCGAAGACATCCATGCTCACCAGCCTGATTCAAAGCGGCGGCAGCTACGGAATGCAAAGCATCGACGCGGTCCTCGCGAAGCTGGTCAACGAGGGCAAGGTGAGTCCCGAGGACGCACTCGAGAAAGCAGCGGACAAGGACAGCTTCGCCAGGATCCCGAAAGTTGCGGCGGCGCTGAAGAAATAAGCCGCGGCACGGACAAACGCGACACCCTGGCAAATCCCAACTGCGACACCGGAGAACGGCCCGCGACGCACGTGCTCGCGAGCGAACCGGGGC
>JBGUEF010000174.1:0-7158 GCA_041821485.1 Deltaproteobacteria bacterium | reverse complement strand
GTCAGCACCGAAAGAACGGCCGCCTCGATCGCGTACTTGTCGAGCGGATCACCGTCGTCTGCCTCGGGCGCCGCGCCAATCGAACGGACAGCAGCGATGTAGGCCTGCACGCCGGGCTCTTCTTCCGGTGACTGCGGATCTTCGAGGGCCAAGAGGTGCTGAAAGCGCTCGACCGAATCGAAGAGCACGTCGAGCAGCTGCGAACCGACTGGCGTCCGGCCCAGCCGTAAATCGTCCAGCAAGTCCTCTAGCGCATGAGCGACCACGCCCACGTGCTTGTACCCGAACATCCCGGCAATGCCCTTGAGTGTGTGGACGCTTCGGAAAATCTCGTTGATCAGGGCGGGATCGATGCGCTCGCTGCGGTGATGAGCCTCGTCGAGTAACAAGAGATCGCGCGACAACGCCTCCACGAGCTCTTGGGCCTCGGCCAAGAACTCCTGCTGCACGTTGTCCCGCGGATCGCTCACCGAGAGGCCTCCTCGGCCGAACCGAGCAGGCCACGGATCATGGTTCGAAGCTCATCGACCTCGAACGGCTTCTGGAGAAAAGCGTCCGCGCCGAGCTCGGCGCCCCGCTTCGAATCGGGACCATTCACCTGCGTGCTGATCAGGATCTTACGAGCGCCTTGTTGCCGCGGGCTCTTTTTCATGAAAGCGAGCAGCTCGAGGCCGTTGATATCCGGCATGTTGACGTCGACGATAACTACGTCGAACGCGTTGGCAGCAAGCAACCGAAGCGCTTCGAAGCCGGTCTCAGCTTCCTGCACTCGGGCGAAATCCGCATCCTCCAAAGAAGCGCGGACGAACGCGCGCACCGCGCTGCTGTCGTCGACAATGAGAGCTTGAAATGCCACTCGATTCCCCCGGCGTACAGGGTAACAGAGACGAACCGGGGGGGACCCTCTCTATTCGCGCCGAAACAAGCGCGACTTCGGCTCACCCTCAGCGCAGGATGAACATGCGCACAGGCTCCGTAGGAACCGATGGCTGTAGATCCCGCTTTGGTGCCCGTCACGCCACGCGAGCCGGACGGCGTAATTTCCGACGGGCTCAATGTCAGTCAACTCGAGGTCTCCACCCTCCACATATCGGATGGCACCCTCGTGTCCCTGGCAATCCGCGCAGGGACAGAAGCCGCGCAATAACTCGTGCGGGTACATACTGCGATGCCCGTCCGCCCAATCGATTTCCATTACACGGGCGCCGCGAGGCGCGCGTAGCTCTGTAGGCTCCGGTGCTTCGCTCACGAGATGCGACCCTCCCACCGGCCCGACGCTGCGGCGGTGCGCTCTCGAACGCTGACGGTCGCGTGGCTGGCATCGAGTTGCGTCAGCGCGTCGTGAATCTCTTGGCGTTCCCGATCGGGCCAAGGGTGCTCAGGAAGCTCGGATGTCGCCTGAACCGCGACCCAACGTCGGAGTGCGCCGGCCGACAGCACCAATCGGCCGCCTCCGCACGCCCGACACACGATCCCGCCCCGGGCGGCATCGAAGGAGGCCGCACGGCCTGGCTCCGGCGTCCTGGCGCACTGGACACAGCGATCGAGCGTCGGCGAGAAACCAAGCAACGCGAGAACGCGAATCTGGAGGCACAGGAACGCCTCCTCGGCAGGCGCACCCTCGTTGAGAGCCGCTAGGAACCGCACCGCGGTATCGAACACGGCGGGCTCGGGCTCGTGCTCCGGGACACGCTCACGGATCACAGCCATCGCTGCACCCGCCACCCCGATCGCCTCCAAGCTCCGGAGGATCTCGTGGAACGATTGGTCGACCGATACATGCTCCAAGTGCGCGAGCTCGCCGCGACCAGGTCGGAAGTGCGCCTGCATCAGGACGTAGGGCTGCAGCGCCCCGCCAAACCGGCGTTGGCTCTTTCGGGCGCCACGAGCGAGCGCCGAGATCTTGCCGTACTCCTCTGTTAGGAGCGTGACGATGCGGTCGGAGTCGCGATAGTCGACGGAGCGCAGAAGGAGCGCTCGGCTTTGACGGCTTCGAGTTGGCACGGCACCGCGGAGGATAGCTCAATCGGATCGTCCTGTGCAGGCGCTCGCCGCACGAGGGAAAAGGTGGCCACGATTATCGCAAAAAGCGCCGCGGTCGTGATGGCCAGCAAGAGGGCCCCGTATCCGCGACGGCTGTGCACCGTCGCCAGCGGCGCCGGAGATAGGGTCTGTGGCCGTTCCTCGTCGAAGCGGGCGAGGACTTCATCGGCACTGATGTCGACCGCCGACGCGTACGCCTTGATGAACCCGCGAACGAACACGCCGCTCGGCAGATCTTCGAAGCGATCATCCTCGAGCGACTCGAGGGTCCTGCGCGGAATGCGCGTCGTGCTCGAAAGCTCTTCAATCGAAAGCCGGCGCGTTTCGCGCTCGGTCTTCAAGTAGTCGCCGATCGAGTCGCGCATCATTGGGAAGCCTCGAGAAGGGATTGGCACATACGCCCGTCGTTGGAATAGGGATCGAGCTCTACACATTGCTCCAAATCGGCGATCGCGTCTTGGCGGTGGCCCAGACGCGCGCGCACTTCACCACGTAGCCGCCACGCGCCCTGAAGCTGCACGCTCTTGGCGCAGGATTCATCGGCGCCGAGGGCACTCACCAGCGCGCGCTCTGCATCCTGCAGCTGCTGCAGATGCCACATGGCCCGAGCCATCGTGTAGTAGCCAACGCAAAATCGCGGTTGTATTCGGACCGCTTCCATCGTGGACTTCACCGTCTCCTGATATTCGCCCATGTGGAATTGTGCCAGCCCTAGATTGCCCCATGCAAGATGTGGAGCTCTGTTCAGTTCGTCGATTGCGGACTGCCGGAGGACGACGATCGCGTCTTCGTACCGCTCCAACTCAATGAGGCAGAGCCCATAGATGTTGCGCGCCTCGGCAAGCGCGGAGCCGCCGCGCTTTTGCTTCTCTAGGAGTTTGATCGCGGTGCGAAGGTCTTTCTCCGCCTTTTCGTAATCGCGGCGCTCCATATGGATGAACCCCAGAAGCAGATGGGCCTCGGCGTTGTCCGGGTTCAGCTCGAGAGACAGGTGCAGATGTTCAATGGCGCTGGCCGTCTGTCCCTCACTTCGAAGGGCAGCCGCGAGCTTGAACTCGCGATCCGAGCGATCGTCATCTGGGGTGGTCGTTCCCGAAGCCGGCACACACCCCATGACCAGGCAAGCCAGCCAAACCAATCCCCACATCCGAAGCACGTAAAGGGTCTACTGAGTGCGGCGACCCCGGTCAAGAAGGGGTGTCGGCCTACCGACAGCTCAATCCGTGCCGCACGTCTTCCTTGAGTGAGAGCAGATCGTGGAGTTGGCGCAGCGCCGAAGCGTCATCGATGGTGATCGTCTGATCACCCACGGAGAGGTATCCGCGCTCCCGCAACTGGCCGACGACCGCCTTGACCTGGTCGAGGTCCAATGCAGTTCGGGTGGATAATTCGAGCGGAGAGAGCTCTAGTGGCCCCTCTTCGATGTCGTCCATGGCGTGAAGAAGGGTGTTCAGCACCCGAATGGTCGGATCGGGCAGGAGGAAATTCTCGATCTGTTCGCCGGCCCGCTGGAGGCGGCGTGCAAGCTGCTGCATGACCCCTTCCCCGAGGTCGGGGCGACGCCGCACCAGGGCTCGAAAGGTGTCGCTTTCGATAACCAGCGCGGTCACTGGGTCGATCGCCTGAGCGCTGGCCGAGCGGTGCGCGCCCGGGAGGAGCGCCTCCTCGCCGATGATCTCCTCCGCCCCGTAGAGGCCGATGCTTCGCTCGATGCCGCGCGCCCGCTTGAGCAGTTGCACCCTGCCCGTGCGGATCAGGTAGAGCTCAGTCGCCGGAGCACCTGCATAGTAAAGGGTCGTCCCAGCGGAGAAGCTCCGATAGTACCGATCGATCCCGAGCTCATCGGTCGACTCCGCCATCGGGTGTAGTTACCCCACTTGGCGTAAGCCCCGCAACCGCTATCGGGCCAGGTGGCAGGCTACCTCGTGCCCCGCCTCGAGCGTCCGGAGCACTGGAACCTCGCGATCACACAAGCCTTTTTCGGCGATCGGGCAGCGCGGATGAAAGGCGCAACCGTTCGGTGGATCGAGCGGGCTGGGCACGTCGCCCTGCAGCAACAGCCGCCGTTTCCGGGCCGTCGGGTCGGGCTCGGGAGCGGCACTGAGGAGCGCTTCTGTATAGGGATGACGGGGATTGCGGTAGATCTGCTCGGAGGTCGCGAGCTCCACCACTCGCCCGAGGTACATGACCGCGACTCGCCGGCTGACGTGCTCCACGACGTGCAAGTCGTGAGCAATGAACAAATAGCTGAGCCCGAGCTCCTCTTGAAGATCGCTGAGGAGGTTTACGATCTGCGCCTGAATGGAGACGTCGAGGGCGCTGACCGGCTCGTCGGCCACGATGAAGCTCGGAGAAACCGCCAGCGCGCGCGCGATGCCGATCCGCTGCCGCTGTCCTCCGGAGAACTCGTGGGGGTAGCGGCGCATGTGCTCTGGCCGCAAGCCAACCCGTTCGAGCAACGCCGCGATGCGCTGCTGCTCCTCAGAGGCAGAGCTCACCAGGCCGTGCACGCGAAGTGCCTCCGACAAGGCAGCCTGCACAGTCATCCGCGGGTTCAGGGAGCTGTACGGATCCTGAAAGATGATTTGCATCTGGCTGCGGATCGGTCGCAACGCGGACTGCGACAGGTCGGTGATGTCTTGCCCGTCGAAGTAGACGCGCCCACCCGTTGGCTCTTGGAGTCGGAGCAACAAGCGGCCCAATGTGCTCTTGCCGCATCCCGACTCGCCGACCAGGCCGAGGGTTTCGCCCGGCATCACCTCCAAGCTGACTCCGTCGACAGCGCGTAGCTCCGCGTGGCCGCGCCCGATGCCGCGCGAAGGGCCGCGAAACGACTTGCGCAACGACTCGGCGCGGACGAGCGGCTGCTCACTCATGCCGGCCCCTCAGCGTGAAAACACGAGACCTCACTTTGATCGAGTTGCTGCAGGGTCGGCTCGTCGGCACGGCACGCGTCGGTGACCAGGTCGCAGCGATCTTGAAAACGGCAGCCGGAGGGAAGCTGGCGCAGGTCGGGGACGATGCCCGGGATGGTCGGCAGCCGTTCCCCTCGATTGCGGGCACTCGGCAAGCTGCGAAGCAAACCGCGCGTGTACGGATGGCGTGGCGTCCGAAACAAGACGTTGGTTTCCGCATGCTCGACGATCTTGCCCGCGTACATGACGGCGATCTCGTGGGCGAACTCCGCCATCACGCCGAGGTCGTGACTGATGAAGATGATGCTCATGCCGAGCTCTTCCTGCAGCGATCGGAGCAAATCGAGAATCTGCGCTTGAATCGTCACGTCGAGCGCGGTCGTCGGCTCATCGGCGATGAGCAGCGTCGGGTCCATGGTCAGGGCGGTTGCGATCAGGGCGCGCTGGCGCATGCCGCCGGAGAACTCGTGCGGGTAGGCCTTGATCCGGTGCACGGCCTCCGGGATCCCGACCCGGTCCAGCAGCTCGATTGCTCGAACCTTGGCGGCGCGGCGGCTCATGTCTTGGTGAAGTCGAATCGCTTCCACGATCTGCGAGCCAACCGTGTAGACGGGGTTGAGACTGGTCATCGGTTCCTGAAAGATCATCGAGATCTCGTTGCCCCGCATGCTCCGCATCTCCGATTCGGGAAGTTGGAGTAGATCACGACCTTCGAACAAGGCCTCGCCACGCTCGATGAATCCTGGCGGGCTCGGGACGAGGCGCATGATCGACAACGACGTCACACTCTTCCCACAACCGCTCTCCCCGACGATGCCGAGTGTGCGGCCGGGAAACACGTCGAACGAAACGTCGTCGACGGCCCTCAAGTAGCCCTCGTCGGTCTCGAACGCCGTGATTAGATGGCGCAGACTGAGCAGGGGTTCGGTCATGCGGCGCTACCTTAGCACCGGTCGCTCGATGCCCATCTTTTCATGAGCACGAAGCGAGCTCGATCGACATGCCGGGGCTCGGCGCCTGCTGAAAGGCCCCTTCTGGAACCTCGGGGTTCAACGAAATCGATTTCACGCGAACCGAGGTGTCGGCGTCGTTGACCTCATCGATAAACCGCACGTTCGTCGGAAACGACTGGCCGTCGACGTCGATGTAATCGTCGTACGTCGCCTCCCAGCGAGTCTTCCCGTCCGGGGCGCGCTCGGTGGATCGCCGGAGCGTCAAACGCTGCGCGTCCGGCGCCTTCTCCCGATCGGCGTCGTCGATGGAGAACGCGACCTCCTGAGTCGTCCCGTCCGCGGCCACGAGCATCACTACGTAGAGCCCATCGCGGCATTCCATCCACCGTTCGGTCGCCTCGATCGTCGGCGTGTCACCCGTGAGAAGCCGAAGAACGTTCTCCGCATCGACGGAGATCCCAAGGAGGCGCGCAATGTTCTCCGGGCACGTCGGCCCATGCAAGAACGTGCCTTCGCGCAAGTCGCTGAGCTGGAAGGTCTCCCCATCGCTCGTCAACACCGCCGCGGGTCCCACCTGCGTCATCACATCGAAACGAACCCGGTCGGGCCGCTCGAGAAACATCAAGACCGTGCCGCGAATACGTCCGTTGCGGCCCCACTGCGTCACGCGGGCTTCGGCCTTGATCGACTGCCACCCCGCCTGCCTGTCAGCGTGATCGTCGAGCGCCTTCGCCGCGTCCGTGCGCGTCTGAACCGGACACGCAGGCGCTGTCTTGCAGCCCGCCACAGCCAACGACATCAGAAGCAACGCGGTGAGGCACGCGCGCTGCACTAGTTGTTGGGCGCTCCGAGATTGACCCACTCCTCGACGATTTGAATGAGGGTTTCGCTGATCGGGTCCAAGGGCGGCATGTCTGTGCCACAAGCCTGGGTGTTCCGTAGCTTCTGAATCATGACGGAGTCTTGCGGGTCGAAGGGAATTACAATCGTCCCTTCATCGGGGCAACTCGTAACCTGGTAGGCTAACGCATCGACTACGGCCGGGTAGGAGTCGCTGGGCCAGTTGCTCGTGTCCGTTGCGTCCGGGCCGGTCAGATCCAAAGCCTCCAGGGCTGCCGGGCTCGCGCCCCCGGGAATGTCCCCGCCGCGTGGGTTATTGGGGTTCTGGTCGACGTTGTTGTTGGGCGGCCCATGACAGATGACGCACTCGTTGAACATGATGCTCCAGTAGATCTCGCTCCACATCG
>JBGUEF010000173.1:0-7232 GCA_041821485.1 Deltaproteobacteria bacterium | reverse complement strand
CTAGTTGTTTAGCGCTCCCATGTCGATCCATTGCTCGACGACCTGGATGATCGGCTCGCTGAGGATCTGCCCGGGTGGCATCTCGTCGCCGCAATCCTGCTGGTCACGCATCTTTTCGATCATGAGAGACCCAGCGGAATCAAACGGAATCACGATCGTGCGGTTGGCCCCCCCGCACACACCCTGGGCGGCGGCCATCGCATCGACGACAGCCGGGTAGGCACCGTCGGCCCAATTGCTGGTATCGGTGGTGCTCTCGCCACTCAAATCCAAAGACAGGACCGCGGCGGTCAAACCACCTGGGATGGCTTCGCCCAAACGATCCGGATTCTGGTCGAGATTGGGGTTGTCCGGGGCATGGCAAGGGACACACCGGGTGAACATCACGCTCCAGTAGATGTCGTTCCACATGGGCTCAGGCGGCGGCTCCTTCGGCCCACTGAAGATGCAGATCTCGTTGTCGACGCTCGGACACGGTGTGAGCTCTTGTGCCTGCATGGGCGCGAGCTCGGTGCGCGCGATGACCGGCGACTGGCACGCAAGCCAGTTGCGGACGATTTCTTGCGCCTCGGTGGATTCGATTGGAGGCAACTCCGAGTCGTCGGACTTTCGGAGCCACGGCGTGTTGTTGCGGACGCGCCGGCCCGCTTCACCGGGCGGCATCGCACCGGCTCGCATCTCTTGGATCATTCCTTCTGCCCAGCTGTTGATGCTGTTCTGGTTGCCGTAGAGGCGCCCAAGGCGATCCGCGTATGGGGGCGGCTGGTCATCGCAGTTTTCGAACGGAACCGTGCACGCGAGCGCCACGTCGAAGTCGAGCTGCGCAGGCGCGCCGAACCGGTCGGCTCCGACGGCGGCCGGTGCGTGACAGAACGACCCGTCACCGCAGGTCGATTGCACTAGCGCTTGCCCCTCGTACATCGGTAGGCCGTCGGTGAGGCGATAGGCGATGTCGAACGCCGCGGGGCTGTCAATTGCATGCCCGTCGGGTGTTTGCCCATCGAGATTGCAATCGCCGAGGTCTCGTTTGCACCCGAGCGCGCCAGCCATGACGACTAGCAAAGAACAAGCAAAAGCGGGGCCGCGAAGCATCTGAGCCGGCAAATTGCTTCTGATGTCACGCCGAGTCAAGCAAGATGCGCTGGCAGGCTCATGCTGCAGGCCGAAGGTGCTGAAGGCGCTCGCGGAGCTTCTGGCGTGCCCTCACTTCGAGCTGCCGGACCCGCTCCTTGCTGACGCCCATCTCGTGGCCGAGCGCCTGAAGCGTACAAGGCTCCTCGGAAAGGATGCGCGCCTCCACGATTCGTTGCTCGCGATCGGTCAGGCTCTCCATCGCGGATTGCAGCGCGGCGCGCACATGCCCCACCGATTCGGAACGCGCGAAAGACTCTTCGGGCGTGGGCTGCTTGTAGCTCATGCGATCCATCGCGCTTGGCGCGTCAGACACGCTTGCGTCGAGAGAGAGGTCACCGCGCGCCAACAGCGGCCAGAGCTGCTTGGCACGCGTGAGCGGCATCCCGCTTTCCTCAGCGAGCGCCTGGGGAGACTCGAAGGCCTTCCGCCGAAACGCTCGCATCGCACGACGCTCGGTACGCGTCGTGCCCAAGCGGACGATCCGATACGAGCGCACAACGTAGTCACGAATCTCGGCGCGAATCCAATACGCTGCGTAAGTGATCAGCCGGCAGTTCTTCTCAGGGTCGAACTTCGATGCTGCCTTCAACAGACCGAGGTTGCCCTGCTGAACCAGATCTTCGAGCGGCACACCCCAGCGCCGATACTCGCGCGCGATGGAGATGACGAACGGCAAGCTCGATTCGATCAGACGGGCGCCGGCCGCTGGGTGGCCCTCCGCCCAACGCTGCGCGAGCTCGCGCTCGGTCTCGGCATCTAGGATCTCGACCCGCTTGAGTGAGGCGCGGTATCGGTCCAGAGCCGTTGCAGTGACAATGGTCGGCATGGTTGGGCGCCTGTTGCACTATCTGTGCCGAACCACCAAGTATCGAAAACAGAGCGGAATTCCCCCTCTGTGCTCGCCCCAGCGCGGCGTTTTGCCACGGGTGGCAACCTCTTCGCCGCGGCAACGGGAGCAAGGCTTGCGCCGGCCGCGCAAGACCTGCAGATGCGCAGAAAGGCTGGATTTTTCCGCGGCAGCTTTGCCGGTGGACTCAATTATGCTAGCTTCGTGGCGTGGAAGTCGTCCTTCGCAAAGTAGGCCGGAAGTCGGGTCGAGCTGTCGTTGGGCGTCTGCTGCGGCCACCTCGTAAGGGCTCTGTCGTCGTCATCGAATTTGCGGACGGTTTGCACGAGTACGTCACGACTCCGGTGAAGCGCGTGCTTCAGCTGTGCGGAGAGGACGGGCAGGATACCTATTACCTGCAGACCGCAAACAGCCGCTATCGCCTCGAGGTTCGTTCGAGCGAATCGGGCGTAGTCGATCAGCCCGTCGCGAACTGAGCCGAGCCGGTCGCCAGTTTGCCGAGCTTGCTGACCAGCTGGTCCAGCACCGTTTGCAAGCGCGCAAAGTCGTTGGGCTTGATCTCGCTAGTCTTCTCGTCGACGTAGAGCGCGCGGTTGATCTCGATCTGAACGGCGTGCTGACCTCGTTTGGGGGCTCCGTAGCTCGAGGTCGTCCACCCGCCTCGATACGGGTCGTCATGCTTCACGCTCAGACCGGCTTCGCGAAAGTGCGAATCGATGAGATCGATAATACGACCATCGGCGGTGGATCGTCCGCGTGTGCCGGGGACGATGTCCGCGCGGCGAACGAGTCTCCCGCCAAGCATTCGACGGCCCGCAGAGGGCATCGAATGCGCCGCGAGGATCACGACTCGTCCATGCTGCTCTCGGATCTGTGCTGCGACCTCACGTAGAGTTCGGTGGTACGGCTCGTAGAAAAGCTCGAGCCGCCGCGTGAACTGTTCGACGGTGAGCGGCGCACGCAAAAGTGGCGTCCCGTCGGTCCTCGCACGCCAGACGACGCCGCGCGCTGGAATGTGGCGCCCTTTCGGATGGCGCGGCACGGCCGCCGAGTCGACTTCATCGGGACCGCGGTTGAGATCGACGACGTATCGAGACACGCGTGACACCAAGAGCGTCGCGCCGCTCTCCGGAGCCCGCTGGTAGAGTTGATCGACGTAGATGTCCGAGTCGCGCAGCATCGCCAACGGCGTCGCGTCGATCTCGGATTCCACCTCCGGGGGAACCTGCAAGCCCGAATGCGGAACTTCGACGAGCACGGGGCTCGCAGTGGTTCGCGGGTGGGTTAGCTCGACGAAAGACACGGCGGACTCAAGCGCTATACGATTCTCGGAAGGGCATCTGTGAAGGAGTCACCTTGGTCCGAACCAGCCCGCACGCAAGCCCTAGATAGAGCGCCCGGTAGACAGGCTCGAGATCGGCACCCGAGGCGCTCTCCCGGGCCAATACCCCGCCGAGCGTCGCATCCCCCGAAACCGAGTCGAGCACGCCGACCCATGCGGGCGGCAGACGGAACACTCTGAGTGGAGGGCCGTCTTCACAGCGCTCGACGACGCGCTCGCGAAGCGGCTCGAGCACCGACTCGATCTCCTCGAGGTGCGCCTCGTTCGCGGCGTCGCGAAGAAGCTCGTAGGGGTCCTGTCCCGTCGGAAACGTCTCTTCGTGGCTGCGAGCGCCGCGAACGAACGCCCATTCGCCGCGACGCCATCGGAACGACTCCATCAACCGACCACGAACCTGATCGCTGATCGCCCTGAACAGCTCGACGGGGCGCAGGATCCCGAGACCGACGAGCGCGTCGCCAAGACGGCCGCCGTACTTTGGCAAGAGCGCCAATGCCATTTCGATCTCCATCCGAAGACACTGACCGGTCGCCACGAGATGCTCCCCGAGAAGCTCCGACTTGTCCGTCGATGCGACGAAGTCCGGCTTGCCATCGACGAAATAGATCTTCTTGCGTCGGTTCCGCTGCCACAGGTGCAACACGCCCGTCTGTTGCCTGGAGATGATGTCATAAAACACCGGCAGCAAGGTCGCCGCGCGAAGCTGCCCTTGCTTCTCGGCTTGGGCGAGCTCCTCGAGCTTCCATTGCAGCCCGGGCGAGGTGACGAAGCGCGTAAGCTCAGGAAGCTTGGACGGATCGAGATAGGTGCCGTCGGCCTTGGAGATCTTGCTGCTGCGACTGTCGATGACGCCTGTCGTAAGCAGCTGAATCAGTCGCGGGTAACTCATCGGCCCCATCACGCTGCCGTCGGTCAACTGAACGCGATAGATCGTGGGCGAAGTGACGGCCTGCGGCCCGATCAACTCCTGCCCGGCGTGGTGCATGAGGTCGCTGTCCACCAAAGAAGGCACTTCGGCGCCCGGAAGACGGGCGTCGGGGACGTCTCCTTCAATGAGGTTCAGCTGCGAGAGCAGGCGTGCCACCCGGTCGGGGCCGTGCCCCATGCCTCGACGCCGGATCACCTCGGCACAGGCTTCGGCAAATGCCCCGGCGGTCGGTCGTTCCGCCGGGTCACGCTGGAGCCCGCGAAGAACGAGCGCTCGGATATCTTGGGGGATGCGCCGCTCACATCGCGCAAGCACTCGAAGATCCGCGTCCCGAATCTGCAGGAGGACGTTCAGCTCGCTCTCCCCCTGGAACAGCGGCTCGCCGATCAGCATCTCGGCCAGGACGGTCGAAAGCGTGAACACATCGCTCTTGCCGCTGAGCTCCTTCCCGAGCACTTGTTCAGGGGACATGTACCCAAGCTTGCCGCGAACCTGCCCATCTTCGGTGGTTGGCGCGCGGCTTCGAACCGTCGCGATGCCAAAGTCGGTCAGCTTCACGTGCCCGCTGCGGCTCAACAAGATGTTCGCCGGACTGACGTCCCGATGCACGAACTCGAGCGACTCGCCTTTGTCGTCGACCGCATGATGCGCGTAGTCGAGAGCCTGAGCGGTTTGGTAGGCGATATGCAGCGCCACATCCCACGGGATCGGAGAATCCGCGGGCGCCGTCCGTAGCAGCCGACTCACGTTGGACCCGTCAACGAGCTCCATGACCAGCACGAGGTCGTCGCCCATCGTGCCGAAGTCGAACACCTGAACAATGTTGGGGTGTTCGAGCAGAGCGGCGAGACGCGCTTCGTCGATGAACATCCAAACGAAGTCCGGATCACTCGAAAACTGCGGGAGAATTCGCTTCAGGGCCACGCGCTTCTGAAAGCCGTGAAGACCTTCACGACGCGCGACGAAAACCTCGGCCATTCCCCCCGCCGCCAAGCGACGCTCGATGTGGTACGGCCCGAGTAGCGGCCGTTCTTCGCTCACACATCCCTCCGTTAGTGACCGGCGCTCCCATCATAAGCCAGTGGGCCGCCCACTGTCAGCTTACTCCCCGTTTCAGCCAGAGCGGAACAGTTGGGGCTCCGCTTCATTCCTGCTTATCATACCAATATCCACTGGGTACGGGGGAACCATGGGGATTGTTCGGAAGGCTTCGCGCACTAAGAAATCAAAGGATCCGCTGCTCGGGCAAGTCGTGGCCGGTCGATATCGACTGGAATCGCTGCTCGGTGAAGGCGGAATGGGTGTCGTTTACAGAGCACGACACGTACTCATCGATCGCGTCGTTGCGCTGAAGCTCATTCGGCCCGACCTGCGGGGCGAGACGCACCTGCGCGCTTGGATGGTGCGGGAGGCGCGCGCGGCAAACCGCGTCGACCACGCTCACATCGTCGATATTCATGACGTCGGCGAAACCGAGGATGGCGAGCTCTATCTAGTGATGGAGTATCTGATCGGCGATTCGCTTTCGTCGCAGATCGCCAAAGGCCCGATGCCCATCGCGCGCGCGGTCGACATCCTCGAGCAGATGACCGCGGCTCTTGCGCGTGCGCACGATCTTGGCGTCGTTCACCGCGACCTCAAGAGCGACAACATCATGATCACGTCCCGCGGCGGACGAAAAGACTTCGTGAAGATCTTGGACTTCGGGCTCGCCGCGCTGACGCGTGACCCACGGCTGGCGCCCAAGGGCGCCGTCTTCGGGACTCCCGAATACATGTCGCCGGAACAGGCGCGCGGCGAAGACGCTATTTCGTCGAGCGATCTGTACGCGCTCGGTGTGCTGTTCTTCGAGATGCTCACTGGACGGCTTCCTTTCCGTTCGGGCGATCGAGACGAGCTCCTCGAGATGCAGCGAAAGGCGAAGGCGCCGAGCCCGCGTAAGTACCGCCCGGAGATTCCGGAGCAGGCAGAGCAGATCATTCTCAAGCTCCTCGAGAAGAATGCGGAAGACCGTTTCCGTGACGGGCACCATCTCAAAGAAGAGCTCAAAGAAATGCAGCGCGCCCTTCCCTCGCGGGAATGGGATGCGCCGACCGACTCGGCTCCCGTGGCGCCACCACCGCCTCCGCCGGCTCAAACGCCCGGGGTGGTCGAATGGAGCGGAACCGCCGCGAACTTCCTGCGGGCCGTCGCACGCGCCTACCCCGACGGAGATGCACCGGCCGAGGTTCAGGGCGCATCGGACAAGATTTGGGAGCTCGCGTCGCGGGCATCCAGGCTCGAAGGCGAGCTCGAGAGCCATTCCAAGAAGCTCGAGGCAATCGAAAAGCGCGGCCGAGGGCTTCGCGCTGAAATTGGTCGTAAGGTCGAAGACCTGGCCGGTGAAGAATCGCGGGCCCTGCGCGACGCGTCGTCGGAACGCGACGTGCTGAGCCACCTGATTCTGAAGCGGAAGCGAGCCCAGCGAGAGCACCACACCGCACAGGCTGAGGTGAAGGCGGCGGGCAACAACATCGAACGAGTCCGGCGGGGATACGAATCACTCGGCGCGAGCCGCGCCCAGGTCGAAGTCCTCGAAAGCGTGGCGCGTGATTACGAGCGCCGTGCGCGCTCGAAGGAAGACGTCGCAGCAGAACGCCGCAAGCAGATCGAAGAGCTACGCGCGCAGCTGAAGCGATACAGCGAGGCCCTGGAAAACGATCTACAGACGGGCCGCGAACGAATCGCCAACCGAGTCCGAGAGGCCCTCGCCTACGAAAAGGCCTTCAGCGAGGCCTCCAACCTGCTCCTCGATCACCTCAGCGACAAGACGGAATGCCGAGAGCTCCTCGAAGACATCGACAAGCGCCGCAACGGCAAGGGCCCCGACGACAAGCCCTCTGAGCTCCAAGAGCTCATGGAAAAACACGTCGCGGCGCGCTAGCTCGGACAACCGGGGCCCGGGGGAACGCGACGCGGAAACCCTGCGGACGGGTCGGCTT
>JBGUEF010000172.1:0-7278 GCA_041821485.1 Deltaproteobacteria bacterium | reverse complement strand
AGTTCGGTCCCTATCTGTCGTGGGCGGAGGATACTTGAAGGGAGTTGACCATAGTACGAGAGGACCTGGTTGAACGTATCCCTAGTGTTCCGGTTGTTTCGCCAGAAGCATAGCCGGGTAGCTATATACGGAATCGATAACCGCTGAAAGCATCTAAGCGGGAAGCGAGCCCTAAGATGAGGTATCCCTGGACTTCGGTCCCTAAAGGCCACTTGTAGACTACGAGTTTGATAGGCTGGGTGTGGAAGTGCGGCAACGCATGTAGCTGACCAGTACTAATCGGCCGTGAGGCTTGACCTATTTCTAAGACACGTTTCGTGCGTGATTTGAGATCAGGGTTGGAAGGAAGAGCTCGAGACAATCCATCAACACGGACTCTCGAACTTGCTTCTGACCGCTCACAGAGCGGCACAGAGAAACTTTCTACGGATTCGGTGGCAATGTCGGTAGGGTCACACCCGATCCCATCCCGAACTCGGAAGTTAAGCCTATCAGAGCCGATGGTACTGCAGCGGAAGCGCTGTGGGAGAGTAGGACGTCGCCGGAATTATGAGAGCCCGCTGTGGAAACACGGCGGGCTTTCTTCTTTAACAATTTCGGATTCCGGTCCCGGTGGCTGTTCCGCAGTTTCCCGCCTATCGTTCCGCGATGCCTACGGTGAGAGTCGAGGAGACAGTCGAGGTCGCGCGTGACGCCGTGTTTGCGGTGTTGACGGACCACGAGGGTTACGGTCGCTTTCCTGGTGTGCAGAAATGCGAGCTGCTTCGTCCTGGCCGCGATGAGCGCAACGGGCTTGGTGCGCTCCGCCGTGTCCATCTCGGCGTTCCGACGGTCCTGGACGAAGAGATCGTCGCGTACGATGCGCCACGCAGCTTCGAGTACCGAGTCGTCCGAGCTCGACCCCTTCCGGTGAAGCACACGCTCGGGCGAATCGAGCTCGAAGCGCTGAGCGCGAATCGGACGAAGGTCGTATGGACCTCGACGTTCGAGATTCCGCTTCCCATCATTGGGAAAGCGATCAGCAGGCGTGCTGCTGTTCAGTTCACGCGTGCATTCGGGGCGACCATCCGCACAGCCGCGGCGCTAGCGGCAAAGCAAGCAGCCTAGCCAGCCAGCGCTTCGAACATAGTCGCTACTCGCTCTCGAGGTAGTTCGCTTTCCACGGGCCGATGCCGGTGATTTGCAGTACCGCCGGTCCATCGGTGAGCACGAAATGGTGCGCGCCTTGGGCGTTGACATAGTAGTCGCCTGGACCAAACCAGGTGACGTTCTCGCGGTCGATCTCGTCGCCGAAGCCCACGCCGACCTTTCCTTCCAAGATCGTCACTCGCTCATTGCGGGGGTGCCAGTGGGGCTTCATCTCGAACTCGCTGCCGGTCCGAAATCGAACCGTAAACAGCATCTCTCGCTTGGGATCACCCTCCAGAACCGCCATCTCGCATCCAGCGGGGAGGGTGGGTGGACACGAAACCCACGCAATCTCCTCTGCACGTGAAGCGATCTGCGTTTCGCCCGGAGAGAACGGGGCTTCCTGCGTGCCTGCTTCAGCGCAACTCGGCTTAGCCTGTGATGCCGCGCACCCTGCATGGAGGGCGAGGAGAGTCAGGGAGACAAGAAGAACTGTGTGTCGCATGAGCGATGCGTACACCGAGACCGGATCTACTGGCAAGTGGCGAGCTTCAGCGCGTCTCAACGCTCGCTACCTCGCTGACCGGGGGCCACGAAGAGCTCGAAGTCGCCTGCGTAGTATTTGCTGGCCGTGCTGCAGCTCCCTCTCACAAGCGGCTCAGCGGACTCGATGACTGGAATGGGTTCCCGTGTCGGAACGCCCCGGAGCGCCATCACGACGCTCTCCCCGTCGACGTTCGCCACCAGGACACCTTCCACTCCGCTCTCCTCGCAGCCGACACCATACGTGATATCGACATACTCGTCGGACGGCTCGGAGCCCGGCGCTGCGTATTCGGTCACCGGCACAATGCTGTACGTATAGACGGTGCATCGATCCTCGGTCTTGAAGATTCGGAAGCACATCTTCCTGGCGACCGGATCCAAATCTTCCCCATCCACAGTCATGTAGAACTCCGCAACGGGACAGTCCCCGGAGTCGCTCGCAAACTCGGTTCCACCGCAGCCCAGCGAATCCTTTGGTGTCATGTTGATGGATATGGCACCCACGACCGCGATCAGTGAGATACCCATGAATATGGTGCGCGTATCCCTCATGACGGCCTCCCCGTTCTGGCCTCATCTGACAGCTCAACCGCATCTCCGATGAGGCCCCCTTCTGGTTCGAAGCTGAGCTACAACCTACATAAGCATCGAGAAGGCACTGAACCATACGTAATTGTTCACCCTGCAGCGCACGACTCACCGCTTTGCTGTGGAACATGATCCACAATCCGTGGCGCTGAGTCGGTTGCACGGCGCCGGCGCCGCATCATTTATGCGATCCGCCTCGAGCTCACCGACGATATGCGCCTGGTGAGGTTCCGCTCCACTGCTTGAAGCGTTTGGCGAAGTGGTACTCGTCGTCGAAGCCAAGGCGCGCGGCGACGGCCGCGAGTGGCTCGGTGCTGGTGCGGAGCAAATCGGATGCGGCGCTCATTTTGAGGTTCATCGCGTACTTCATGGGTGGGACCCCGACGTTCTTCTTGAAGAGCCGGATGAAGTACGACTTGTCGAGGCTGAGGTCGGCTACGAGGTCATCTAAGCTGTACGCCAGCCCTACGTGTGAGCGCATGAACTCCAATGCTTGCTCCACGGCTGGATGGCTCCCGCTTGCCGTGGGCGTGTCGACCATCAAGTCGTAGAGGAGGCCGGCCATCCTCGCAGAGGCAGCGCGCTGTTGACGCGTATCGTTCGACAAAGACTGGCGGCTCATTTGCGCAAAGAGTGCGTGGTAGCGGTCGCCGAGGCGGTGGATCCTTCCCTCACAGAGAAGTGCCTCCAGGTCATCGCTGAGCGCTGCGTCGTGATCGGCGTCGAGCTCCAGGAAGGCCACGTATTGTAGGAGATACTCCCCCTCGGCTACGATCATTCGGTGGATCGTGTCGGGGCGAGTGTAGAAGAAATCACCGGCTCGCACGGCGAGCTGCTGCTTCCCGACTTCGAATGATCCGCGGCCCGCGATGACGTAGTGGACCTCGTGACTGCGGTGCGCGTGGCGTTCGAAAACCCGGAGCGTCCGAGGCAGCAGAATGCATGAGCTCACGCGCATGATGTCAATAATATACATCGACAGGTCAGCCTGGGCCATTGCTCCCAGTCGGCCCCGGTTCATATGTTTTCCGTGCGTTCCTGCACGGTGTGTCGAAAGGAGTCGAGGCCATGCTCGAAGCTGTCGAACCCTCGCAAGGCTCCCCTGGTTCCAGGGTGCTGACACCGCATGAGGCGCGTATCGAGCGGGGCGAGCCGTTCGGGCTGGTCGGCGATTCCGCGCAGTCCAAGCGTGGGCGCATTCAGAGGATGCTCGAGGGGTTTCGGGACCAGCCGATCCGCCTCAACATCGACCGCGCTCGCCTGCTCACCGAGTCCATGCAGGCGACCGAGGGGCAGCCGATGGTGCTCCGCTGGGGCAAGGCGCTGGCTCACATCCTCGCGCATCACCCGATCCACATCGAGGATGAGGAGCTCCTGGTCGGGAGCGCCGGATCGGCGGGACGCTACGCCGTCGTCTACTGCGAGCTGGTAGGGCCGGGGCGTTTCTACACCCATCCGCACGAGCTCGTGCCCAGCAAGCCGGGCGACCCGATCGTCCTCACCGAGGAAGACGTCACCGCGCTCAAGGAAGCCATCCTCCCTTACTGGCAACAGAACGCTTACCACACGGCCACCATGAATGCGCTTCCGGAAGACACGCGCCGGCTGATGGAGCGGATCTTCGTCGTCACGCCTACCGCGGCGGGCCGGTCGATGCTGGCCTGGGCCCACGACTACGGGAAGGTGCTCGAGCGCGGGATCGGCTCGATCCGACGGGAGGCTGCCGAGCGGCTCGAGGCGCTCGATCCGATCGACACGGCAGCGTATGTCGAGCAGCGGCCATTCCTCGAAGCCGTGCGCTTGGTTTGTGATGCGATGGTCGCGTTTGCGCACCGGTACGCCGAGCTAGCGCGGTCGATGGCCGCCGATGAGCCCCGTGAAGAGCGTCGCCGTGAGCTGCTCGAGATCGCTGACGTCTGCGAACGGGTCCCGGAGCATCCGGCGCGCACATTTCGCGAGGCCGTGCAGTCCCAGTGGTTCGTCCAAACCGTCTCGCGCCTCGAGCAAGCGATCGGCGGCGTGGTCGGCAACGGCCGCATCGACCAGTACCTCTATCCTTATTACCGCAAGGATATCGACGAGGGTCGTCTCACCGAGGACGAGGCACTGGTGCTGTTGGAGTCGATCTGGATCGGCATGGCCCGGAGCACCGACGTCTACGCCAAGCCGGGGCAGCCCTCGCTGACGGACGGGTTTGCCCACTGGGAGGCCACGACGATCGGCGGTCTTACGCCGGACGGCCAGGACGCGAGCAACGAGCTTTCCTATTTGATTCTGCGGTCGAAGCGGGAGTTCCCGCTGCACTATCCCGATCTCGCCGCGCGCATCCACGCCCGCACGCCCAACGCTTTTCTCCACGCCGTCTGTGAGACCATCAAGGACGGCTCGGGTTTTCCCAAGCTGTTTTGCGACGACGAAATCATCCCCCTGCTGGTTGCCAAAGGCGGCAGCATCGAGGAGGCCAACGACTACTGTGTCACCGGCTGCTCTGAAACCAAGATGCTCAACCGAGAGGGCATCGCCACCGGGTGCGCCTGGATCAATCTCGGTGCGATCCTAGAGATGACGCTCCGCGACGGCCGGATGCGCTGCTACGGCGACGGCCTCGTCGGGATCAGCACGGGCGACCCGCGGACCTTCACCCGCTTCGACGAGCTCTGGGACGCATTCACGCTGCAACTGGAGAACGTCGTTCAACACACCTTCATCCAGCAGTATGTCTCCGACACGCTCAAGTCGCGGCATATCGCCTCGCCAATGTTCTCGATGTTGCACGACCTCTGCATGGAGAGTTGCACGGACATCCACGCCGGTCCGATCGAAGGAGCCCTGTACCTCGGGTTTTTCGACGTGATGGGCTTCGGCACCGTCATCGATTCGTTGGCGGCCATTCGTACGCTGGTCTTCGAAGAGGAAAAGCTGACGATGCGCGAGCTCCTCGACGCGCTCGACCACGACTTCGAAGGTCACGAGGCGATTCGGCAAATGTGCTTGAACGCACCCAAGTACGGAAACAACGAGTCGGATGTCGATCGAGTCGGCCGCGACATCGAGGAGTGCTTCGCCCGCCTGGCCCACCACCATACGACGGCATTCGGTGGCGAGCTCGATCTGCGCTACGTATCCGTCACTTCCCACATTCCCCTCGGGGCCGTCGTCGGCGCGACTCCCGACGGGCGGAAGGCGAGGGAACCGCTTTCCGAGAGCATCAGCCCCTCGCAGGGAAGGGACGTCAAGGGGCCGACCGCCACGCTCATGTCGATCAGCAGCACCAAGTGCGCGCAGTATAAGGAGAGGGCCGCGCGGCTTTTGAACATGAAGCTCTCGCCTGCATCGCTGGTAGGTGAGGCAGGAACCCGGAAGCTGATGGCGCTGATCCGGACCGCCTGCGACATGAAAATGTGGCACATCCAGTTCAACATCATCAATCGAGACACGCTCATTGCCGCGCAGAGGGACCCGGACAAGTACCGCAACCTGTTGGTCCGGGTGGCGGGGTACAGCGCCTACTTCGTCGACCTCACACCGGCTCTGCAAAACGAGATCATCAGGAGAACGGAGCACGAGTTTTAGCGGCGAGAAGAAATGGCTCTCAACCACGAAAGCAATGGCGCACCCAAGGGGTTGGTCTTCAACATCCAGAAGTTTTCACTTCACGATGGCCCCGGCATACGGACCATCGTCTTTCTGAAGGGGTGTCCTCTTGCCTGCATCTGGTGCTCCAATCCCGAGAGCCAATCCGCGTCACCCGAGGTGATCCTCAACTGTGAGCGCTGCATCAGCTCGGAGGAGTGCGATCGATGTATGACCGTGTGCCTCGAGCAGGCCATTACCAAGGATGATGAGGGCCAGATACGCATCGACCGCAGCATCTGTGACGGCTGCGGTGACTGTGCCTTCGTCTGCCCATCGCGTGCCCTGGAGGAGTCCGGCGAGTGGGTGGCGGTGGACGATGTGGTGCGCATCGTGGAAGAAGACGACGCGTTCTACGCCAGGTCGGGCGGAGGGCTCACCGTCAGCGGCGGCGAGCCCCTCGCGCAGGGCGCCTTCGTTCGCGCTCTTCTTCAGGCCGCGCGAAGTCGTGGCATCGATACCGCCATCGAGACCTCTGGGCTCTGCAACTGGAAGACGATGAGGGACGTGGCGCCTCTGACCGACCAGATCTTCTTCGACATCAAGTGTCTGGACCCCGAGAAGCATGTGGAGGTCACCGGGGTCTCGAACCGGAAGATCCTCCAGAACTTCCAACGACTCCGAGCCGAGTTTCCCGAGGTGAACGTCGTGGTTCGCACACCCGTCATCCCAGGCATCAACGACTCTGAAGACGAGATCGAGGCCATCGTCGAGTTCGTCAACGATGCCGGCGGTGCCTCTGCCTACGAGCTCTTGCCATACCACGGGTTTGGAGAGCCCAAGTACGCCAAGTTGGGAAGGCATTATCGCTTGCGCGATCTCCGCCCACCGTCCAATGAGCGCATGAAGGGGCTGCAAAGAATCGCCGCACTATGCGACGCTTCCTAGGAGTTCGGTGAGACGCTTATGAAAATCACCATCTTTGGCGCTACCGGTGCGCTCGGTAGCGAATGTCTCACGCAAACCTTGGACGCCGGGCACGAAGTGACCGTGCTCGTTCGCTCTGCATCGAAGCTACCGGCTGACTCGAGGCAGCGAATCAGAGTTGTCGAAGGCGATGGGCTCAACGCTGGCGACGTGGAGCAGGCGCTTGCCGGTGGTACAGAGGCGATTCTCTTCGCAATCGGCGTCGACACGCATTCGCCGCAAGATCTCTGCACGGATGTGACGAGGCACATCCTGAGAGCCATGGTTGGTTCGAACATTCAGCGGCTCGTCTGGTGTGGCGGCGGCAGCACGATCGTCGAAGAAGACCGAGTCACCTTCGGTGCAAAGATGGTGGAAAAGATCGCCCAGACGTTCATGTCGCTGCGGCACTACGACAAGGAGCACCAGTATCAACTTCTCAAGCAGCATCCTGAGGTCGACTGGGTAGGTGTGCGC
>JBGUEF010000171.1:0-7321 GCA_041821485.1 Deltaproteobacteria bacterium | reverse complement strand
CACTGGCGCTGCCCCTGCCACTGACACTGTCGCTGCCACTGTCGCTGCCACTGCCACTGCCGCTGCCACTGCCACTGCCACTGCCACTGCCACTGCCCCCCGTAGAACGGGGCTTCGCCGGCACCGGGGCGATCTTACTGCGCGTCGATCCCATACCCCCTCAGCTTCCGCTGAAGAGTCCTTCGATCGATTCCCAGCGAGGCGGCCGCCTTCGTGATGTTGCCGCTTGTCTCTCGCAAGACCCGTTCGATGTGATCGCGTTCGACGTCGGCCAGGCTCGTGCGACCGGTCTGGCCTGATGCTTGTGGTGGGGTGGAGTCCCGAGCGTTGCCGAAGACGCTGGCTGCGATCATGCGGCGGATCAGATCCGCGCCAATGGTATCGGAGATGGCGAAAAGGGATGCTCGTCGGAGCACGTTGAGGAGCTCTCGCACGTTGCCGGGCCAGTCGTATTCCTGAAGGGCGGCCACTGATTCGGGGTCGAGGCTCAGGTCGTGCTTTCCGAGGCGTGCGAGCAGATGAGTCGCCAGGGGCGCGACGTCTTCCGGGCGCTCGCGGAGTGGTCGAATCAGCACTGGGAAGACCTGCAGGCGGAAGTAGAGATCCTCTCGGAACCTTCCTGCTTGCGTCTCGGCCCAGAGGTCGCGGTTGGTCGCTGCAACGATTCGAACATCGACCTCGATTTCTCCGGACTCGCCCACGGGACGGATGGTTTTCGTTTCGATGGCCCGGAGTAGCTTTGCCTGACTTTCGAGGGGAAGCTCGGCGAGCTCATCGATGAACAGAGTGCCTCCGTCCGCCTCTCGGAACAGCCCTGCCCTGTCGTTCTGCGCTCCGGTAAACGCCCCGCGCTTGTGTCCGAACAGCTCGCTCTCGAACAGCTCACGCGGAACACAAGCCGCGTTCATCGCGACGAAGGGTTGCTCTGCGCGATTGCTCTGCGCGTGGATCTGGCGTGCGACGACCTCTTTGCCGGTGCCAGTCTCGCCGAAAACGAGGACCGTTTCGCTGGTGGGCGCGACCGTACCCACGAACTCCTGCAACTCGGCGATAACCGGGCTTGCTCCGACCAATGGGATAGCTCGTGGAAGCGCTCCCGGTTCCGAGCGGCCCCGCTCGAGCAGCGCTTGGCGGAGCAAAGGCCTCAGCATATCGGCGTCAACCGGCTTCTCGAGAAACGAAAACGCCCCGAGCTGCATCGCCTCGACCGCGGCTTTCACCGTTCCGTGTCCCGTCAGCACGATGACACTCGTCGGGATTGGTCCGCATCGCCGCAGGACCTCCAGCCCGTCGATGCCTTTCATTTTCAAGTCGAGGAGAGCGACATCCGGCGGCTCGCCGTTGGAAAGCACCTCGACCGCTTCCTCTCCGCTGCTCGCTTCCGACACCGCGTAGCCACCGCGCCTCAACGCCTTCGCCATCGCAAAGCGAAAAGCCGCATCGTCGTCGATGATTAGGACGCTAGCGTTCATGGCCAGGGCGCACGGTGATGCACCCCAGGCTCTTTGGCAAGCGTCTCCGCCCCAGCCGGAAGTCTCACACGGGCGCTGGCGCCCCCCTGATCTCTGTTCTCGAGCGTGAGGTCCCCACCCATCGTTTGGACCAGCATGTAGGACGCGTACAATCCGAGGCCAGTGCCCTCACCAGGGGGTTTGCTCGTCGCAAAGGGCTCGAAGAGGTGTTCTTGGATATCGGGGTCTATCCCTACACCTTCGTCATCGACGATGATCTCGATCGCAGATCCACGTCGCCACGCGGACACCCAAACGCAGGTGCCCCCACCTTCCCGGTTTGCGTCTACGGCGTTTTGCAAGAGGTTCACGAGCACTTGTAGCAAGCGATCCGGATCAGCAACCACGACCAAATCCGCGACCGACTCGCTGATGTCGAGCTCCGGCCCTTCGTCGCGCACGCCGGCAAACACGAGCGCCCGAGCGCGTTCGACGATGGGAAGCAGAGGAGCCGAGGAATCCAATCTGAGACGCGGCAGAGTCCCTCCAGTAAGCAACGAATGCGTGATGCGGCCGAGCCGTCCGGTCTCATCGCGGATGAGCGCGGCGGACTCGGCAAGATCGGACTGCAGCGCTTCATCTCCGCCAAGCGCCCGAATCGCCTCCCGCATGTCGGCGGCTAAGGTTCGGATGGTGGCTAGCGGCGTGTTGAGCTCATGGGCAACGCCCTGCGCGACGCGCCCGAGGCTCGCCAAGCGCTCTGCTTGCAGCAGACGGCGATCGGCGAGGAGCGTTTGAGTGCGGTCGACGTAGAGGTTCATGATTCGCGGAGGCTGGTGGCCGTGGGAAGCCAGCGGAAACGACAGCATCTCGTACCACCGATCGCCAAACATGAAGCGGCATCGCCCCGGGGTGCCTTCGTCTCGAGCGCGCCATACCGGACACAGGCCAGCCGGTTGGATCTCGCAGCCACGAGACCCGACTGGGCACTCCCATGCGTCGTCCGCGTTGGGGCTGGGTGCGAGCTTATCGGCCAAGCGGTTGCGCCACTCGATACGACCGTCGGGAGAGACGACCTCCAGGCCCGCCTCGAGCTCATCGAGCGTGTTCGAGATGACTTGGTACTCTAGCTCCGCTTGATCGCGCGCTGTTGCTAGCGCCCGCTCCCGGTCACGAAGCTCGCGTACGGCGTGGAGCACGACGTACGCCACTGCCACCACGGTCGTCGTGAACGCTGCAACGTTGCCAATGGTGTCCCAGGGCGGGGCGGGATCCCAGGTTCCGATCTGCAAGGCAGGTACCCACTCGGTCAGCGCAAGGAAGCCCGCGGCGGCCAGAGCAGCCGCAGTCGCAACCAGGGTGGCCTGAGGCCCCCCCAGGATTCCAATCAACGCGAGGTGAAAAACGTAGAAGCCGATGAACGGTGAAGAAATGCCCCCAGCAGCCCACAGGACGACCGTGAGCATGACGAGATCAACGAGAGCTTGAGACACAGCTGCTCTCTTGCCGGTCCCTAGACCGGAGGCTCGTTTCAGAAGGAGATAGTTGTAGACGCTGCCGACCGCTACGACGACCAACAAGACTGGCCACGCTACTCCAGGGAAGTAGCCGGCCAGAACCAAACCCGCGGCCGCAAGGACACCGGCCATCGCAACCCACCTCAGCGTGATCAACCAGCGGATGCGGTCGACGCCGAAATCGTCTCGCTCGCGAGAATCGGCGAACACGCTCGAACGGCTGGGTTCCTCGGCCATCATTGTTTCCTGGGTTTTGGGGTCGATCGCACCCCCCGGCCAGGGTACAACGAGCCGACCCGACGATGGCAAACGAATCAAACGAAAGAAAGGTGATCATTGCCATCCTTCTGACGTCGACGCTGCTGACCATGCTCGGCATCGCCGGAGTGCTCAGGGGTGCCTACGACCTGTCCCTGGCCCCGCTCCCAGAAGACGTTCGCGAGCTCTACGATCCGGAGGCGGACGTCACCGACGCGGAGGTTCAGCTCCTCGAAGCCCAGGTGACCAATCCCTATCGCCGACCTCTGGCCGCTGCCAACGTCGTGGCGTCGGCATTGGTGCTCATCGGCAGCTTCATGTTGAGTTGGCGCCGCAAGCTTGCGCTTTGGTGGATCAGGCAAGCGGTGGTGGCGAAGTTGATCTGGATCGCCGTATACACCGTGTCACTCGTCTCTCACGTCAAAATGAGCTTCGCGCCACTGGCTCTCGACAACCCGGACGCTGCGCTCCCGGAAGTCATCGGCGGCGTGATTCTCGTGAGCACGTTCAGCGGCGCCCTACACGTTGCCGCCGCCTACCGAGCCACGCGACCAGACATCGCGGAGTTCATTACATCGAACGCCAAGCCCTGAGGCCTAGCCGGGGGCGAAGCCCCGTGGACGATGCGAAGCATCGACTTTACGGGGTCAGAAGTTGATGCGACGCATGATAGCGCGTGGCAGGGCCCGGATGACCGCCATGATCAGTCGCCACGGCGCCGGCGCGTACACGACTGGTGCGCCGCGGTCGATGGCGCCGAGCACTCGCTGAGCGACCGCGTCGGGCTCGCCAGCGAACGGTGGCGGCTCTAGCCCAGCGGTCATGCTCGTCTTGACGAAGCCAGGTTTGACGGTGATGACGCGCAGGCCTTCGGCACGGTGTTTGTGATCCAAGCCTTCGAGGTAGTGCGTAAGGCCCGCCTTGGCCGCACCATAGATGATCACTGGCTTGCGCCCCCGTTCTCCGGCGACCGAGCTGAACACGCACAGAGTGCCGCCACCTTCTTCGAGCAGCGCCTTTTTCGCCACCTCGCAGAAAACGACGGTGTTGGAGAAATTGACGCGAACCAGCGTCTCGGCGAGTAAGGGATCGGCTTCAAGGTCCTCTTGGCTAGCGAAAACGCCGGCGGTCACGATGACGGCGTCCAGGCCTCCGAGCGCTTCTCGGGCAGCGTCGATCGCTCCGGCAAACGTCTCGGGCTTCTCGAGGTCGCAGACCACACTCGGAACCGGGTCGGCCGCGCCTCGTACGCTCAGGTCGGTTGCGCTGCGCTCGAGATTGACGCTGCTTCGGCCGAGCAGACAGATCGTATCCCCACGCTCCGCCATGAGGCGCGCGAGCGCACGGCCCATTCCCTTGGTTGCACCCAGGAACGCAACTCGCATCTCAGTCCCCCAGTAAGCGCACGGACTGCGCGCTCCGAAATCTGCGGTTCGGATCCCATCGATCGCGAATCGCCCTGAACTCGTCCAGCCTGGCCCCCTCCATGGCTTCGAAGTGCTCACGCCGTGTGAACGAATCCTTGGCGAGGTAAATGCGCCCGCCCTCCTGGAGCACCTGCTCGTTCAGGGCGTCAACCAGGTCTTGGGTGTCATCGCGAACCGCGATGTCGAGCGCAAGCGTGATGCCCGGACGTGGGAACGAGAGAATGCCACGGCTCTCGCGGCCAAAGTCTTTGATGACGCATAGGAACGAGGCCCCGCCACGGCTGGTGAGGACGTCGAGCACCCGCCGCGCCGAGCTTCGCCCTGCTTCGCGCGGCAACACACACTGATACTGAGTAAACCCACGCCGGCCGTACATGCGGTTCCAGGAACCGATTGCGTCGAGGGGATAGTAGAACGACTCGTGGCTCACGATCCCGCTCGATTGACGGCGCCATTGCTTACGATAGTAGAGCTCGTTGAACAGCCGGATGGTGAGGCCGCTGAGAACCCACTCGGGCCAGTCGAAGCGGAGCCGCGGTTGGAAACCTGGCTTGGGGGCGCCGGACGGAGCCTGGTCGGCCTCGGCCCATCGGCCGGTCATGAGGATACCACGGCCCATGTTCTTGCCGCGCGCAAGGCAATCGATCCAACCCATGGTGTACGGCCATTCGGGCGCGGCATCCTCCAGCGCGTCCTGGAATTCATCGATGTTGTGAATGCGTCGACTCTCCTGCCAGATCCACTGCGAGGGGATTCGACGCATTCCGAACTCGACCTCGAGGATGTGGCCCGTCAGACCCATCCCGCCGATCGTGGCGCGGAAGAGGTCGGGGTGTTGCTCGGGTGAGCACTCGAGCACACGGCCGTCGGCGACGCGCATCTTGAGCGCCGTCACGTGGTCGCCGAAGTTCCCGTCCTTGTGTTGGTTCTTTCCGTGGACGTCCGCGGCGACCATGCCCCCGAGGGTCACGAACTTCGTGCCAGGGGAGACGGGCGAGAAGTAGCCGCGTGGCATCAGGAGACGATTGAGCTCAGTCAGCGCGAGCCCCGACTCCGCACGAAAAAGACCCGTGTCCTCGTCGAAGCCCAATATTCGATCGGCGAAGGTCGTGTTCAGCACGGTCGGCTCGTCGTCCGGCGGCAGAGACGCGTCGCCATACGAGCGGCCGAGCCCTCGTGACAGGTTGACGTCAGCGCTGATCCGTTCGAGATCTTCGCCGACGCGTTCGCGCCCTGGAGCCGAATGGCGGCCCCAACCCGAGAGCGTCGAAATCGGTGGCTCACGCATAGCGCGTGTAGTGTAGCGCGAGGAGGAGCAGGGGCCTAGCGTCCGCTCTTTGGCACGAGCGCAGCGCGGAGCTCATCGGCGCGATCGGTGCGCTCCCACGTGAAGGTCTTCTCGGTGCGGCCAAAGTGCCCATAGGCCGCTGTGGGTGTGTAGATCGGCCGGAGGAGGTCCAGGGTGTCGACGATCGCAGCCGGGCGGAAATCAAACAGCTTGGAAACCACTTTGCTGATCGTCTCGTCAGAGACGACGCCCGTGCCGAAGGTAGTCACGTAGACGCCCATCGGCTTGGCGACCCCGATTGCGTAGGCCACCTGCACCTCACAGCGTGACGCGACCTTGGCTGCAACGATGTTCTTGGCCACGTAGCGGGCGAAATAGGCTGCGCTGCGGTCGACCTTGGATGGGTCCTTGCCGCTGAAGGCACCACCGCCATGCCGCCCCATTCCGCCGTAGGTGTCGACGATGATCTTGCGCCCCGTCAGGCCGGCGTCACCGTAGGGACCGCCGACTACGAAGCGTCCGGTCGGGTTGATGTGAAACTTGGTCTTCTTGTCGATCATCTTGGCCGGAAGGGTCGGCTTGATGACCTCCTCGATGATCGCTTCTCTGAGAGCGCGCTGCTTCACGCTTGCCGCGTGCTGCGTCGAAACTACGATCGCATCGAATCGGGTCGGCTTGTCGTTCTCATACTCGACGGTGACCTGAGTCTTGCCGTCCGGGCGGAGCCCCTCGATGATGTTCTTCTTGCGGACCTGCGTCAGCCTGCGTGCCAGCTTGTGGGACAGGTCGATCGGCATCGGCATGAGCTGCCGGGTCTCGTTCACGGCATAGCCGAACATGAGCCCCTGATCGCCAGCCCCCTGCTCCTTCTTGGCGCTGGAGTCGACCCCCATCGCGATGTCCGGGGACTGCTGCTCGACGGCGGCCAGGACTCCGCAGGTATCCGCATCGAAGCCCATCGAAGAATCGGTGTAACCGATTTCTGCGATCGCCTTTCGCGCGACCTTCGCGATCTCGATGACGGCCTTCGAGGTGACCTCGCCGGCACAGACGACGAAGCCGGTTTTGACCATCGTCTCGACTGCGACGCGCGACCTCGGATCTTGCGCGAGGTACGCGTCGAGCAGCGAATCACTGATCGTGTCACAGATTTTGTCTGGGTGACCCTCGGTCACGGACTCGGAAGTGAACAGGTATTGGCTCATATCTGGGCAGGCCTCATATCCGCGACGGCCCAGGTAGTCAATCAGATCGGACCGGAGCCAACTGAATCACCGGAGAACGGCTCCCGACGCACGTGCTCGCGAGCGAACCGGGGCACGGCGGGACACGACACGGGAACCCTGCGGACGGATACGTTTACGAAAAAGGGGACAGTCC
>JBGUEF010000170.1:0-7341 GCA_041821485.1 Deltaproteobacteria bacterium | reverse complement strand
GATCGAGAACCGGAGCCACGTTAGAAGCCTAGCATCGTTGCACCCTGGGTGGCGTTGAGCGTCAGCTGGCTTTCTTACGGCGTCGAAGCACGTGGCGCAGTCTCGAGCGCTCGTCGCGCTCCCGTTCCTCGAGCATGCGCTTCAAAGCGCTCAGCTCGGCGGTCAGCGTCGGCTCCACGCGAAGCTGTAGCGTGTTGACCTGCCGGGTGGCTTTGGCGAGCGCATCACCAAGGCGTCGAACGAGCTGCTCCTTGGGCAGCGCCTCGAGAACCAAGTCGATCAGCCGCTCGAACTCGGTCGCGGTTTGTGCCGCCGCCGGGCCTACCGATGGCGCCGCGGTTTCCCGCGCGGTCAGCGTTCGCTGGATCGGGCTGTGTGAAGCCACCGAGGGCACGGCGATGCCCCAGATCTGTCTGTGTTCGAGCTCGACCGTGACCTCCCTCCCAGGCCACGCGTACGTCTCGAGGGCCGCCTGACCGTGTGCCGCCAAGGCTTGCAGCAGCGCGCGGTACGCCTCGGCCGCCCGGTCCTCCACCTCTTGCCGCGCGTTCAGGGCGGGCCTCGCACTCTTGAAGAGCTCACTGATCAGCGCCTCGCGTTTGCGATTGAGGAGCTCGCGACCCTTCTGGACGCGACCAAGCTGCGCATTGGCCCGCACGAGTCCCGATCGAGTCGGCGGTACGGAGCGCACGCTCATTGCGGTGACTCCCCCCTCGTGCCGTCGTCGGATCGTGACTCCCAGGTCGTGTCGGATATCCGCGTGAGGTCGTCGCGCGGCAGCGTCTCCAGCAGCGACCAACCGATCTGCATCGTGTCGAGGATGGATCTGCGCGTGCGGCTTTGATTGATGAGCTGCCCTTCGAACGCGTCGACGAAATCGAGGGCGCGCCGATCGCTAGGCGCCAATCCTTCGCTTCCAACGATGGCCGCCATGAGCTTCGCTTCGCGTCCACGTGCGTACACCGCATAGAGCTGGTCGGCCCATTCGCGGTGCGCTGGCACCGTGCGACCTTCTCCGATGCCAGCGTTCATGAGCCGAGACAACGACGGGAGCACATCTACAGGAGGATAGACGCCTCGTTGATGGAGCTCGCGGCTCAGAACGATCTGACCTTCGGTGATGTATCCTGTCAGGTCGGGGATAGGGTGGGTCATGTCGCCATCGGGAAGGGAAACCACGGGCAACTGGGTGACCGACCCGGTACCGTCTTTCAGAACCCCCGCTCGTTCGAACAACGAGGCCAGGTCGGTGTACATGTAGCCGGGATATCCTCGCCTTCCGGGGATCTCTTCTCGCGCCGCAGCCACTTCGCGGAGCGCCTCTGCGTAGTGGGTGATATCCGCCATCACGACGAGGACGTGAATGCCGTGAGTGAACGCGAGGTGTTCAGCAGTCGTCAGGGCAACGCGTGGAGTGAGAAGACGTTCGATCGTCGGATCACTCGCCTGGTTGAGAAACAGAACCGTGCGCTGCATCACTTCGCTTTCGCGAAAACGGGATACGAAGAGCTGCGTTTCGCGTTCTGTGATTCCGATGGCGGCGAACACGACCGCAAATGGCTCCCCACGGGCAGGGCGGGCGTTCTCGACGATGTCGGCGGCAAGCTCGACCCCAGGCAGCCCCGGCGCCGAGAAGACGGGCAACTTCTGCCCACGGACCAGGGTGTTCATCCCGTCGATCGCGGACACCCCAGTTTCGATGAAATCCGATGGGTGTTGCCGGCGAACGGGATTGATCGGCGCTCCCCAAATCGGAAGGCGGGCCTCGCCGATCGAAGGCGGAAGGCCGTCGAGTGGCGCTCCGGTGCCACTGAGCGCGCGCCCGAGCAGGTCTTGGCCGACCACCGTCGTGGCGGTTTCTCCGGCCAGGGTGATCTCGGCGTCCGCGGGCTTGAGCCCCAGCGTGTCTTCGAAGACCTGGATTACGGTGATTTCGTTTCCGACGTCGATCACCTGGCCGCGCCGGTCCTCTTGGCCGACGCCTCCGATGCGAACCCACTCGCCGAGCTTCGCACGGCGCGTCGAACGGACGAACAGCAAGGGCCCAGCCGCCGAAGCCGCGCCCGAGTACGTGCGTGCAATCGGTGCATCCAAGCGCTTCATGATGCCCTCATGTCTGCAATCGTTTGCTCGGCTTCCGCGCTCCGCTGCTCGAATGCGTCAGGCGCCGCGGTCTTCACGGCACCGAATACCCTCCGGACCGCAGGAAGGTCGAGCTTTTCGAAGCTCACGCCATCCTTCAAGGCCGCCTTGCCGGTTCGCATGAGCGCCCAGAGCAGCTTCAGCAGCTGGTACGTCTTGGCGACGGTCGAAAAGGCGTCGTGTGGGTGAAAGGCGTTCTGGCCGATTAGGAACTCGCGCGCGATTCTCGCGCCTTCGAGCACCAGTCGGTCTTCGTCTTCGAGCGCGTCGACCCCGACGAGGCCCGCAATCTCTCTGAGCTCACGGTCGCGCTGCAGAAGACGAATCGTTTCGACTCTCAGCTCGGGCCAATCGGGTCCGCCCTCGCGGGAAAACCACTCCGTCGTGCCGTCGGTGTACAAGCTGTAGCTGATGTCCCAATCGACGGCGGGGAACTGTCGTTGGTGAGCAAGGCTTGCGTCGAGCGCCCAGAGGGCCCCGACGACCCGTAACGAGGCCTGGGTAACCGGCTCAGCAAAATCGCCGCCTGGCGGAGATATCGCGCTGATGAAGGTCACCGCGCCAGTGCGCGCTGGTGTGCCCTCGCTCTCCACGCGGCCGGCCCGCTCATACAAGCGGCTCATGCGATTGGCCAAATACGTTGGGTATCCTTCTTCGCCGGGCATCTCCTGAAGGCGGGCGGCGATTTCCCGAAGCGCTTCGGCCCAGCGGGAAAGGGAATCGGCGAGGATCGCGACGTGGTAGCCCATATCCCGGTAGTACTCGGCGATCGTCATCCCCAAGTAGACCGAGGCGTCGCGTGCGGCGACGGGCATGTTCGAGGTGTTCACGATCAAGATCGTCCGATCCATGATCGACCGCCCTGTCTCGGGATCCGTGAGACGGCCGAAGTCGTGTAGGACTTCCGCCATTTCGTTCCCGCGTTCGCCGCAGCCGATATAGACCATGATGTCGGCCTTCGCGTATTTCGCGAGCGATTGTTCGATCACCGTCTTGCCGGTGCCGAAGCCGCCCGGTACGGCCACGGACCCACCTTCGACGACGGGAAAGAGCAGATCGAACACCCGCTGTCCGGTGATGAAAGGACGGTCGCTTGCGAGTCGGCGAGCGAACGGCCGTCGTTGGCGGATCGCCCAGGAATGCGAAAGAGACAACGTGGTGCCGTCGTCCAAGGTACCGACCGTATCGGATACTGTGAAGGCGCCCTCCTGAATGTCCGCAACTCGGCCTTCCAAGCCCGGCGGCACGAGGATTCGGTGCTTCATGCCTGGGCGCTCTTCGATCTCTCCCAACACGTCGCCGCCCGATACCGCGGTGCCTGGCTCGACGGTGGGCACAAAGGACCAACGGGTCTCCGGGTCTAGCGTGGGCAGGGTCATGCCTGGGGCCATGAAGTCGCCCGATCGTTCCGCGAGCCCTTGAAGCGGACGTCCGATTCCATCGATGATCGAACCCAGAAGGCCCGGGCCGAGCTGGGTCATCAGGGAGCTTCCAGTCCTATGCACCGGTTCGTCGAGTCCGAGCCCGCTGGTCTCCTCGAATACCTGGATCGTCGCGACGTCGCCCTGGATTCGAATCACCTCGCCTAGCAGATGCAGCTCACCGACTTCCACCAGCTCATAGAGCGCAGCATCCCCCAGAGGCTGTGCCTCCGCGATCGCGCCCGCCACTCGGATGATGCGTGCCGTGGTCATTGCAACCTCACCCGATAGCCGATGGCTCGCCGGAGGATCTCGACGATGTACTCGTGCGCCGTGGTTTCCGTCGTCCAATCGGGCCCTGGCACCGGGATGACGACGGGGAGCGGCGACCGTCGGAGATCTCGCCTGACCTCTTCCGGGAGGTCCTCGTAGAGCGGCTCGTCGATGAGGATGACGCCCACGTTCATGGCGTCCGGCAAATGATCGATCTGTCGGGCCGCGTCGGCGCCGTCTGTAGCCTCGAACACCGGTACGCCGGCCAAGGCGAATCCTGCGCTCAATCCGGGACTCGAGATCACCACCAGTTGTTGGCCCTTCATGCAACCACCATCTCTGCTTGGATCAACGCCGCGGGTGCCTGGAGCGCAACGCCCCAGATGATGCCCCTCAAATTGACGACCTCCGCTCGCAGTTCGATCGCAAAACCAATGATCGGCGCTGCGCCGCTCGGGTCGACGCGCACCGCTCGTTTCTGCCAATCGATCTGCGCGCGGAGCATTCGGTTCTCCAGCTGCGCGAGATTCTCGATGTCTTCACGGAACGCGCCGGCCAAAGCGGATCTGCGGAGCTCCCAGGCGAGACGCTTTTCGACCTGAGGGCGGGTTTCGAGGAGCATGAGCTTGTGGAACACGTCTCGAGTGATCCACCGTCCTCCTTCGACGAACGTCATATCGACGATGGAGGGATCCCGCTCGACGAAGTGCAGCAGCGCGGACCATGTGTTCATCACGTCGACGAGTTGCTCGACGTATTCGACCACTTGGCTCCCGCCCAGTTGAGCGCGCGCTGACGCTCTACGCGCAAAGGCGCGCTGAAGCTCGACTTCGATTTCGAACAGCGATGGATGGGGTCCGCTGGCTGCGGCGACGAGAGGGGTGCCCAAGGGGTGATTCCACAGCGCCAACATGCGGATCACGTCGGTCGGCGTTGGCTGCGCCGCTAGCGTCAGCAGGGCTCTTTCGGGCAGGCTCGTCGTAGGAACCAGACCCGCCATGCGTGCCTCGGTTGCGGTGCCCTGCTGCGCGCCGCGTAGGATGGCTTGAATCGAACGTCGATCTTCGTCCTCGAAGATCACGGCCAGGGCTGCTCGCCGATCATCGGTGCACCAGCGTTCCAATATCGCCATTTGGCTGGCGGCGTGTCGCCGGACCGCCCGCTCCAGGCTGCTCGCGGTGGCCGGCGCGTCAGATCGTACGTACCCAAGCCCGCTGAGCTCCCTCTGGAGCGCGAAGAGGCTCGCGGCTCGCGCGAGCCGCTCGAGGTCGCTCGCCGGCAGCAGATGAGTCCGGAGTCCCCGCGCGCGCGTATTGATATCACCTAAGTACAGCGGCATCGCTAGGGCTCCTCCTGGAGGCGCGTGTGGATTTCGATCGCCAGCACCGATGCCAGCCGGTCGATGCGGGTTTCGAGCCGGCCATCCACGACAACGGATCCTTCTGCTCCGACCACGACGAACCCCGTGCCGACGTCCGCTTCGGGCTCCACCTTCACCTCCGGCCGGTCGCGCATCCGATCGCGCACGGCCGGTCCAAGGCCTTCCGAACAACGCACCACCGTGCCTTCGCCTTCGACGAACTGCAGTGCATCTGTGAGCTCGCTGCCGAGAGTCGCCAGGTAGGCTTCGTTTCGAGCAACGTCGGGAAGAAGCGCCTGGGCTCGTTCGAGGACCCGATCGACCAGGTGCGTCCGCGCGAGGAGCACGGCACGCATCGCCGCGTGCCTTTCGGCGGCGATCGCGATGCGGGCTTCCGCGCCGTACTCGGCTTCCTTGTCCTTCAAGACCTCTCTTCGCCTGTCCTCGACGACTCGCTCGGATTCGGCACCGAGCCGTTTGGCGTCAGCTCGCGCCGTGCCCAGAATGGACTCAGACGTCCTTTCGGCGCTGTGGCGCAACTCAGTGTCGAGGCCGGATTTCGCCATCTGCCTGTCAGCCGCCTCCTTGCATGAGAATCAGAACCGCGACCACGAACCCGAGGATCGCCAAGGTCTCGGGAATTGCGATCAGCAATACCACGGTGACCGTGAGCTCGGGCTTCTCAGCCAGCGCCGCGGCGGCTGCCGGACCGATGCGTGACTGAGCCCAGCCTGTGGCGAGGGCCGGGATGCCGACCGCCAACGCCGCGCTCAAGTAGAGAAAAACCGATTCCAATTCCATATCACTCGCTCCTCTCCGCAGAAGCGCTTTCGCGCGCGGACCAATGTCGAAAGGGCCGATACTGCGACCCACCCGGGCTGTAGAACTTTCCAAAGAACTCCACATAGTGAAGTCGCAGTATGTGAATCGTCGGGCTGAACACGCCGAGGACGAAGTTGATCAGATGAAACAGGAGGCCGAAGAGGACGCCCACCCAGACTGGGCCAAACGCTCCGACCATTCGATTTGCCACGACGGCCATCATGACCGACGCCGTGCCGACGGCCATGATGCGTGCGTACGAAAGCACGTTGCCAAGCGTCGAGACCAATTCGATCGGTGCGAGCACCCCTTCGCCGATGATCAAGATCGGAAGCGCGGCAAGCGCAGTGATGACCAGGGGCGTGAAGAAGCGCTCGGGGAGCATGTCGAAAGCTGCCATGAGTGCCAGCGCGATGAGAACGACCATCAAGGCGGCCATGCCCTTTCCGAGTGCCCGCCGTTTGTCTCCCCGAAACATCTTGACGGCTCCCACGAGCAGGCCGAGGACGATGTGAACGATCCCGATGGCGATGGCCAAGCCGAGGAACGGGAAGAATGCTTCTTCGCGATTGAAGATGATCGGATGAAGCCCGATCCGGTGTCCGAGATCGCCGAAGAGCTCGCCGTACAGGAACCCGAATATGATCGCGAACAACGAGCATGCGATGCCGATCTCGGAAACCGACCGCAGCTTGGTGTCGGGCTTGGACCGGATGCGCAAGATGAGCGAGATGATGCCAAGCATCGTTCCGTAGCCGATGTCACCAAGCACGATCCCAAAGAACATTGGAAAAAAGATCGCGACGAACGGCGTGGGGTCGACGGTTCCGTACTTCGGGAGAGGCATCATCCCGGTAATCGCTTCGAATGGGCGAAACAGACGAGGGTTCTTGAGGACGACCGGTACCGTGTCGCCGGACCACTCCTCCGAAGACACCGCCTCGATCTCGATTTGATTGCCAAATGACTTTCCGAGTTGCCGGTCCAGATCTGGGCGCACTGCACTCGGGATCCAACCTTCGAGGACAAACGCGCGCGGTGTGACGACCGCTTTCTCCATGGCTTCGATGGTCGCGAGCAGATCTCGAACGCTCGCTTGAATCCGTGCGAGATCGCGTCCCCGCTCGCCGGCGATTCTCTTTCGCTCTCGTTCGATCGTCGCAAGCTCGGCTGGAAGCTTTTCGAGGCGAGCTTGCATGCGGTGGATCGTCCCGCCCACGCTTTCCTCCTCGAATTGGTCGGGGAGGGAGAGCGCCTGCACGCCTGCTTCGCTGAGCAGTTGCTCGGCCTTCGCGGCGTCGGCCGACGGCACGGCAAGGAGCA
>JBGUEF010000169.1:0-7353 GCA_041821485.1 Deltaproteobacteria bacterium | reverse complement strand
AAGAGCGTCGCGCCGCCGAGATGCGTCGCGACCGGTTCGCAGCGTTCCTGAAAGCAGAACGATCGACGAGCGCCGTGACACGTGACGGAGTTTCTATTTCTGTGATGGCCAACGTGGAGCTGCCGAGCGAAGTGCAGGCCGTACTGGAAAGCGGCGCGGAAGGTATCGGCCTCTACCGAACCGAGTTCATGTGCTTGGATCAGATGGGGCCGCCTTCCGAGGACGAGCAACTCGAAGTGTATCGCGGTGTCGTCTCCGCGATGGCTTCGAAGCAAGTCGTGTTTCGTACGTTCGACTGGCGAGGCGACAAGGGCCTGCGGGTACACGATCTCCGTGAAAGGGAGCGGGGCTGGTTGAAGACCCAGATCAACGCGGTGCTGCGAGCGAGCGTTGAGGGATCGGTGGCTCTGATGTTTCCGATGGTGTCCACCGTGGAGGAGTTTCGCGAGGCGCGGGCCCTGGTCGAAGAGTGCCGGAGTGAGTTGAGTGACGAAAGGGTCCGGTCGGCGAAGCTGCCGATCGGGATGATGGTCGAGGTGCCCTCCGCCGCCTTGCTCGCGGAGCGATTCGCTGAGTACGCCGACTTCTTTGCCGTCGGGACCAACGACTTGGCCCACTACACGCTGGCTTTGGACCGCCGCGACGGCCGTTTGACCGCCAAGCCGCTCGAACCCGCTGTGCTCGGGCTCCTCGAGCGCGCCGCCGCCGCCGCGAGCGAGGCGGGGATGCCTTGCTCGATGTGTGGTGACATGGCGGCCGACCCGGTGGCGCTCGCCTTGGCGTTGGGGCTCGGCTACCGGCAGATATCGGTGCCCGTGAGCGTCGTCCCGTTGGCGCGTGCAGTCATTCGCAACGTCGATCTGGCAAGTGCCGCGGAGGTCGCGCGAGATGCCATGCAGTGCGCCTCCGCGGATGCGGTTCGCGACCTCGTGGTCGAGCGCCTCGACGAGCACCTAGGCGCGCTGTGGAAAGAGCAGGGGATCGTTTAGTACGATGGTCTACCTGGCCTTGGGGGACACCGGTTGCACGGGATGCACCAGCCGCGCCAGATCTCCCTCGGTGAGCAGGCCGGACGTGCGATCGATCTCGTAGCCGTTGGCATCGTACAGAATGTAGGTCGGCACGGTCTCGATCTTTCCAAGCGTGCTCTCTCCGTTTTCCACGCGCCCGTATGGGTCGGCGCCGACGACGAAGGGCGGGTCGAGCGCGTATGCCCATGCCTCGACGAGTTGCAGTGCGCGCGGTTGCGCCGCGATGCCGATGATGATGACCTCCGGATGCTGGGGCACGAAGGGGCGTAGCGACTTCAACGATGCTTGGCTCACCGCGTCGAAGGTCGCGAACACGAACAGGAGCACCGGGGTACCGCGGAGGTCAGCCAACTCGAGCCATCGGCCGTCGGACAAACGCAGTCCGAGATCGAGTCGAGTCCCGGTCGCTGGCTCGCGGGTGGTCTGCCGCGCGGCGCTCGAGTCACGCGCGCAGCTCGACAGCAGCCCGCAGCCCAAGACGAACGAGACGAACACCAGAAGAATCGAAACCGCGAACAAGCCGCGTTTGGGAAGACTGCTCTTGGTCATTGCAGCTGACTCGGCAATATAGCAAGAACCCCAAGGAAGTGGACGGTATCCGCGAACACCTGAACGCCTTGCTCGCTAGTTGCGACGCCGAGTCTACTCGAAGCCGCGACCCTGTCGATTTCGTCCATGGATACGAGGAACCTCGCGATCAGGAGGTCGCGGGGCTCGTCGCATCTAGCCTTGCGTTCGGAAATGCGGTGGCGGCCCGGCGAAGCATCGGCCGGGTGCTGACCGCGTTGGGGCCTGAGCCCGCGGCAACTGTCGTGGGCGCTGGCCCCGTAGAGCTCCGGGCCCGCCTTCGGGGGTTCGTCCACCGCATCTATCGGGGAGAGCAGCTTGCGTCGGTCTTGTGGCGGGCCGGCGAACTGTTTCGCGAACACGGCACCCTCGGAAACGCCTTTGCCCACTTTCATCGGGCAGGCGACGGAGACTTTCGAGAAGGCTTGGCGCGTTTCGCCGATGCACTTCGCGGCGACACGAACGACCGGAGTTTGCGTCACTTGGTCAGCGACCCTCGCGCCGGAAGCGCATGTAAGCGCCTCGCCCTGTACGCGCGCTGGATGGTTCGCCCCGCCGATGGCGTCGATCTCGGCCTCTGGCCGATCGCACCCTCGGAGCTCGTGATCCCCGTCGACACGCACATCCATCGCATCAGTCGCAATCTCGGATTGACCAAGCGCCGCACCGCGACCTGGGCCACGGCGGAAGAGATCACCGCTGCGCTACGGAAGTTCGATCCGGAGGATCCGGTCAAATACGATTTTGCGCTTTGCCACCTCGGCGTCTCGCGAGAGTGCCCGAGTCGTCCCGACCCAGCAAAGTGCCAGCGATGCGTTCTGCAAAGCGTATGCAGTGTTTGGACGACCGGACGCCCTGAGAAGGCGTCAGCGAAGAAAGCCCGTGAGCTTCGGCTCTAGGGCGTGCAGGTCGGCGACGCTCTCGACCCCCTCGCCACGCTCGAGGATGTCTTCGTTCAGCTGGACGAGGCGGTAGTCTTGTAGCGCCTTGAGCGCAGTCTCCAGCTTGAGCTTCGACAGGGACTCCCGGCGCTCGATTTCGCCCGCGAGGTACATCTGCTGCCCCAACGCCAGCGTGCGCTTGTACCAATCTTTCTTGGGAATCGGGCCATCGAGGACGATTTCCGCGCCACGGAGTGCGAGGAGGTAGCTCTCGAAGAAGGTCTGGAGCATCATCGCGTATCGCTCAACCCGGTGGCGCACCGCGCCCTCGGTAGCTTGCGCGTACCCGTCTCGGACTTCGATCTCGCCATCGCGGGCCATATCGCGAAGCGCGTCTTGGAAGATCTCGTCGAAGTTCGCGTCCGTTCGATACATGAACTCGTGCTTGAACACTCTCGATAGCTGCAGGACCCGGTCGTTGAGTCGCGCGATGTCGACCCACTGCTCCGTGTCCACCAAGAGCGCAGCCGAGATTAAAGCTCGCGGAACGAAGAAGTGGATGATCGTGTTCTGGTAGTACTCGAGCGCAATGCGTCGTTCCGAGTGGATGGTGTAGATCGGCTCCGGCCCCGTGTCGTGGGCTATGATGAGCCGGGCATCGAGGAACAGGTGCAGCGCCTCGTCGATCGTGTCTTCGCGGATACGGCCCTCTCCGATGCGGAGCTGGTGGGCGATCCGGGCGTCCATGACGTCCAGCGTAGCAAGCAGGTCCTCGCATGCGCTCAGCAAGGAGGCTCTCGTCATGCCGCGCTTCTGGTGGCTCAAGAGCGCGGTAGCCACCAGCGCTGCCGGGGTCACCACGGTGACCTCGTTGATCGAGTACATCACCTTGTGAGCCAGCGCCCGAACCGCGTTCCGTTGCTGCTCGGGTGTGATGTCGTCGATGTTCGAGAGCTCGCCGCCCGAGCGCTCAATGGTCTCCTCTTGGAACTCGTCAAAGTCGATGATCTCGCCGAACTGGACATAGAGGCGGCCCCACTTCGACCTCAGGATGCTCGAGCTCTTGATCAAGTCGCCGACGTTCTCGGATTGCTTGTCCCCGCCCGAGAGCTCGTGGACGAACGAACGCTCTTCGATGATGCGCTCGTATCCGATCGAAATCGGGACGAGCTTGACTTTGGTACCGCGAAGCTTCGATGCCGACTCGAAGACCATCGACAGCAGCCCGTACTTTGGAGGAAGAGGCTTGCCGATTCGGGACCGGCCGCCCTCCAAGAAGAACTCGATGGTGAACCCTTCGGCGAGCAGCTTACGCAGATAGGCCTCGACCAGCACGGGGTAGAGCGTGTCGCCATGGAAACTGCGGCGAATGAAGAACGCGCCGCCTCGACGCAGCAGACCTCCGATTGGCCAGAAGCTGAGGTTGTCGCCCGCCGCGATCAGCGGTGGCATCATCGCGTGGCCGTAGAGCATGTCGCTCAGGACCAAGTAATCGATGTGGCTCTTGTGACTGGGCAGGAGGACCAACGAGGCGTCGCGGGCGGCCTCACGGACGCGTTCGAGGCCCTCTTTGTCGAGCACGACTCCGTCGTACATTTTGGACCAAACCCAGGTGAAGAACCGGTGGAGAAGATCGACCACCAAGAGGTTTTGCTTCGCGCAAAGGTGCCCGAGCTGCTTGCGGGCGACGTTCTCGGCCTTCGCGTACGAAATGCCCTTCTCTTCGGCGTACCGCTCGATGTGTGCCCGGACCCTCGGACTGCGCAGAAGCTCGTCCTGGATACGCGCGCTGGTCTTCTTCATCGGGCCGAGGATGACGGCCCGATCGCGCTCCATGCGCCGAAGCAGCGCGTATCGAACCTTGTCAGCGGCCTTGGCGTCGGTCAGGTCGGGGTTCTTCTCGATGAACTCCTTCAGATCAAAAGGTTCCCCAGAGCGGAGCTTTGCGTCCCGGTAGTTCAGCAAGAACTGGAAAAGCACCCGCACCCTGCCTGGCCACTGCACGGGGCCGAACAACAGGTCGAGTAGGTTCGGGCTCACCGTCGCCGCCTGTTTGCTCCACACGAAGGTTTGCGGAACGAGAAGGATGGGCTGCGAGGAGGTTCGCTGCCTGGCGACTAGCGCTTGGATCAGGTCCACCTCGAGCTCACGACCACGGCGCGTCTGGCTTCCAATCTTCGGCGGGCGTCTGAGGAAGAGTAAGGCGCTGAACCCATCCCCGACGGCTTGCTCCATGGCTTCGGTTTCCGGGATCTGCCGTCGCAGGCTCAACCGGCGCTCGCCCTTACCGAAGGGCTCGAGAATCCACAGTCCCAAGTCATTGACGAACCGAACCAGGGGCAGGCCGAACTTCTTCAGGAGAAAGTCGAGGCAGAGGAAGTCCAAAAAGGAGAGCGAGCGCATGACGTAGACGACGACACCCTTGCTGGCGGCCTCTCTTACGCTGCGGCTCCAATTCTCATCGACCCGAATGCGGGCGAAGAAGCGACGGTAAAGCCATCGTAAGATCGCGTTGGGCGCATAGGGCGCCGGCGTCGGTGAGCGCCGCGCAAGATCCGGCATGTTCGTCATCGCTCTGCCAGAGCCTAGCAGCGTGCAAGATCGGGTCGAGTTTACGCGGTTCCGCTTTTATTCCAGTGTCTTACGGACGCAATCTCTAGAACTGCGCGCGCACGAGCCGGCGTTGCCCCGGGCGCAGATCGATGGAGTAGCGGCGCTCCTCACCGCCCAGCCGCACGACGACCTCGTAGCTCCCCGCGCTGAGCTGCGCGGCGACTCCGCTTCCGAGTGTGCCGATGCGTGTGGAGCCGCGGTTTACGGCGACGATGCCGGTGCCGCGTTGCCCCTTGGCCTCAATCCGAACCTCTAGCGTGCCCGTTTGGAAGTCCACCGAAACCGGGGTGGGCTTTGCGGAATTGACGTCGACGCTGAGGCTCTTCGACGGGTTGTCGAGGGTGCCATCCAATCTCACGGTCACCTTGCATTTGCCGACAGGGACCGAGAGGGCGGCTCCGCACGATCCGCCGCCTACCTCCCGCCCGTTCTGTTCGACGACGATTGTGCCGCGTGCTGGGCTGCCGTTCTCCGTGACCGAGCACCGGATCTCCCCGGTTTGCGCTTCGACCGTCCCGGCGCCACAGAACAGCAGTGCGGCCACTGCGAAGGTTGGCACCGAAGCCCTCAGGAACCGAGCGCCGCGGGGCTTGCCCGTTTGAATAAGAATTCTCACTGCTTACCCTTTTAACCCAATTTGAGCTTCAAGTGCAGAGGCGATTGGAGCCCTCGTAAAACTCCGGGGTTTGCGACGACAACTATCGCCCGGTGCCTGCTTGACACCGCTGGGGGCGGCGGCTACGAAACGCGCCCCGAAACAGGGTCCTAGGAGCGAATCATGGCAACCCAGAGTGCCAAAGCGTCTGAAATCGAACGTAAGTGGTATGTCGTCGATGCCGCGGGCCAACCGCTTGGCCGGCTTGCGTCCAAAGTGGCCCACGTCCTCCGTGGCAAGCATCGGCCGGAATTCACGCCTCATGTCGACACGGGCGACTTCGTAATCGTCACCAATGCGGCGCAGGTGAGTCTCTCGGGCAACAAGCTCGAGGACAAGTTCTACCATCGGCATTCCGGTTACCCCGGCGGCCTCACCTCGGAGAGCTACGGCCATCTGCTCGAGCGAAAGCCCGAGTTTGTTGTCGAGCGTGCGGTCAAAGGCATGCTCCCGAAGAACAGCCTCGGCCGGCAGATGTTTCGCAAGCTGAAAGTCTACCCGGAAGGGACCCATCCTCACGTGGCACAGAAGCCAGAGGCCTTTCCTTTTTGATCTCGAGAGAAATGGTTAATGACACACTCTAAAGTCATCGACGGACGCAACTACGGTACAGGGAAGCGAAAGAACGCCATCGCGCGCGTCTTCCTCAGTGCTGGCACAGGCAACGTAACCGTCAACGGTCGCTCCTTCGAAGACTACTTTCCGCGTGAGATCCTCCGGATCATCGCGATGCAGCCCTTCGCTGCGCTCTCCAAGCAGGGCCAGTTCGACGTCGAGGTCAACGTGGCCGGTGGCGGCGTCTCCGCGCAGGCCACGGCCGTCCGCCATGGCATCGCGCGCGCGCTCGTCGGCATGGACGAGGACAACAAGCCTGTCCTCAAGAAGGCCGGCTACGTGACCCGCGACGCTCGGAAGAAGGAGCGTAAGAAGCCAGGCCAGCCCGGCGCCCGCAAGAAGTTCCAGTACTCCAAGCGCTGAGAACTCTGCTTTGCAATCTCGAGCCGCGGCGCCCTCAGTGCCGCGGCTTTTTTGCTTAACGGCGTGGACAGCGCACATGTCAGTATCAGGATGGAGTTGAGCACATGACCTCGAAACCCATACGCACGATCGTCGTTGGAGGAACCGGGTACACCGGAGCAGAGCTCGTGCGCCTGGTGCTGGGTCATCCTTCGCTGGAGCTCGTCTCGATCGTCGGGAACACGACGGCGGGTCAGGCCGTTGCGGACGTGTTGCCGAGCCTACGGGGGATCGTCGAGGGAGCGGTTCAGCCGTTCGATCCTGATACGGTCGCCGCGCAAGCCGACGTCGCGTTCTGCGCGTTGCCGCACGCGGCGAGTGCCGAGGCGGTGAGCGCGCTACGCCAACGTGGCCAGAAGGTGTTCGATCTCTCGGCGGATTTTCGTTTCGAGGATCTGTCGGTTTACGAAGCCTGGTACGGCAAGCACCCGGTTCCGGAACGATTGTCCGAGGCGGTCTACGGCTTGGTCGAGCTTCATCGAGACGAGCTGCGCGACGCGGATCTGGTCGCTGTTCCGGGTTGCTACCCGACGGCGGCGACCTTGGCGCTTGCGCCCCTGGTGAAGAACGGTCTGATTCGGACCGATGG
>JBGUEF010000168.1:0-7383 GCA_041821485.1 Deltaproteobacteria bacterium | reverse complement strand
GCGATGGCCTGGCAAACGGCGCAGCGGGCGAGGCGTGTGACGACAGCGGCGAAAGCGCAACGTGCGACCTGGATTGCACGGTCACGGCCTGCGGCGACTCCACCGTCAATACGACGGCGGGCGAGACATGCGACGGCGGGGGCGAGACCGCGAGCTGCGACACCGACTGTACGCCGGTGTCGTGCGGCGATGGCGTGCTCAACACGACTGCCGGTGAGGCGTGCGACGACGGGAACACGGTGCCGGGTGACGGCTGTGACGCGACGTGCGTGGTGGAGTTCTGCGGCGATGGCATCGTCAACAACGTCACCGAATTTTGCGACGACGGGGTCAGCAACGGAGCCTCGGGCTTCTGCGCATCGGACTGCCTGACGGTCCTCCCGTAGAGTCCCGTTCTCGCGCTCTCGTTACACGATGTGTGAGCTAGCTCACACAATGCGACCCGCGACCAGATGTAGGTGATCGAATTGCGGCGAACGGAGTCCGGAAAGTGCTAACGCTATCGCCGAAAAAGGGTTTACTCTGTCCGTTCCCGTATGCCCCCTCCCACGTCTGAATATCTCCAGGCGTTTCTTAGCAAAGATGCCCGGTTCGATGGTCGCTTCGTAGCAGGTGTTACGACGACCGGTGTGTACTGTAAGTCGAGCTGCTCTGCCAAGAAGCCTGCCGCCGAGAACATCGTGTTCTTCGATACGCCTGCCGACGCCGAAGCCTCTGGCTTTCGGGCGTGTCGCAAGTGTAGGCCCGAAGCGACCCTCGGTACGCCCGCATCGAAGGGGACATCGACGACTGTGTCCCGCGCGCTTCGCCTGATCGAGGATGGCGTGCTCGACCACGCGAGCATCGACGCGCTGTGCGAGCGCCTCGGCATTGGGGCGCGGCAGCTTCGGCGGCTCTTCAACAAGCACTTGGGAACGTCTCCAGTTCAAGTGGCGCGCGTTCGACGCGCCCGCTTCGCGCATCGTCTGATCGAGACCACGGGCCTTTCGATGGCGCACATTGCCCAGGCGGCGGGGTTTGGAAGTGTTCGCCGGTTCAACTCCGTCATCAATGAGGTCTACGGTTGCCCCCCGACGGCGCTCCGCCAGAGCCCCAACATCGTCACCGGCGGACTCGATCTTCAGATCCCGGTCGAGGGCCCATTCCCCTGGGCTCGGATGCTCCGGTTCTTGGAGCCGTGGACCGCGTCGGGCGTGGAGCAAATCGTCGACGATCGATACTGTAGGACGGCGACATTTGAAAAGGCCGCAGGTGAAGTGTGCGTGACGTACGAGCCTGATGCTGGCGCCCTCCGAGTCCGAGTGAGTAGCTCCCTCGGCGCGCATCTGCTCGATGTGGTCTCCGGCGTGCGGCGCTTGTTCGATGTCGACGCGCCGACGGACGTCATCGCCGCTCACCTAGGCTCCGATCTGGCGCTTGCTGGGTCTATCCAGGCGACCCCGGGGCTGCGCGTGCCTGGCGCGTTCGATCACTTCGAGACAGCGGTCATGATGCTCCTCAATCAACACATCCGCCCCGAAGAGGCATCGGAGCTAATGGATCGCATCGTCGAGAAGTACGGCAAGCGAATCGAAACGTCGCAACCATCTCTGACTCACCTGTTCCCCACGCCATATGCCTTGAGCACCGCGAGGTTGGAGGCGGTCGGTGTGCCGAAGCGCCGGGGCCGTTCCATTCAGGCACTTGCCAGGGCGGTCCACGAGGGCGCGCTTCGGTTGGACGGCTCGCCTTCCCTCGAGGCGGCCGTGGAGGGCTTGTGTTCCATTGCCGACCTCAGCGGCACGACCGCGCAGTACATTGCGATGCGTGTCTATCGTGAGCCCGATGCGTTTCCGGCCAACAGCCGCTGGCTGCGAGAAGTGATATCCGACAATGGTACGCCGGTGTCCGTCCAAGAGCTCGAGAGCCTTGCCGACGGTTGGCGGCCTTGGCGAGCGTACGCGGCGATGCATCTGTGGGATTCATTCTTCGCTGACGCTCCGGACGCTCTACGGCCTTGGGAACGGGAATCGGCTCCACCGATGACGAACCAAGTTGCATAGCAGCCGGTAGCCCCGGGGCCGCGATCGTGACAGCTTCGCTGTGATGATCACGTACGAAACCGAAACGACGATCGACGCTCCGCCGAGCGAGGTGTGGAAGCACTTGGCGGACTTCGATCGGCATGACGAGTGGAGCCAGCACTTCAAGCTTCGAGGGCAGGCTGTTGTGGGCGAGCCCGGCCGTGTCGAGTTCAGCCTGTTTGGACGGGCAGCCGGCTCTCCCGTGGTGATCGAGAAAGCAGACGAAGCGCGCGAGCTTCGTTGGCGTGGGGGGCCAAGCGGGCTGATCACGGGGAGCCACTACTTCATTTTGGAGGCGCGCGACGGCGGGGAGCGGACACATTTTCGCCACGGTGAGACGTTCTCCGGCATCATCGCGCCGTTGGTTTGGGCGTTGCTCAAAGCGCAGCTCGGGCCGTCGTACTCGGGGTTCAACGCGGATCTGAAGCAGCGCGTCGAAGGCGCATGACACGCGGGCGATGACCGAGCTTCGGTTTCCGTCGAGCCTCGATCGGCTCACGCCCGAGATCATGACGGCGTTGCTTGCCGAACAACGTCCGGGCGTGGTCGTCACGGACGTGAAGGTCATTGAAAGCGCTCACCGTGGGGATGGGGTGGCCTCCACCGCCGATCGCGTGGCGCTCGAGCTGGCATATGAGAGCGAGGCCGGGCTGCCTTCGCGCATGCTGCTCAAGACCGTGCTGTTGCACCGAGGTTTGCGGTTTGGTCCGTCGGCGATTCAACTGACCGGCAAGGTCTTCGACGTGCTGGGCTCGCTGCCGTTTGGATCCCGCCTTCGCCCCAGAGTGTTCTCGGCCATAGGCGCCTATCAGCGGCGATACCCGCACGCGCCGGACGTGATGTACATCAACGAGGTTCGATTCTATCGAACGATTCGGGGCTGCCTGTCGATCGAAGCGCCAGAATGCTTCGGGAGCGTCTTTGACGAAGAGAATCGGAGCTTTGGCGTCCTGATGGAGGACCTCAGCCTTCGTGGGGCGCGGTTTCCCAACGCGCTGACGAGCGTGACAGTCGACGAGATCAGGGGCCTGGTTGCGACCTTGGCAGCGCTGCACGCCCGGTATTGGCAGAGCCCGTCGCTTGACTCGGACTTGCAATGGCTGGCGACGCCGGTCGCAGGAGGCATGTACCCGGTGTTCCAGGCGTTGGGGCTCGACTTGATCCGCAACCAGGTCGAAACCAACGCCTACAAAGCCGCCGCGATTGCACCACTCGGCAAGACGGTCGATGAGCTCTGGGACGCTCTGTGGAAGGCGCAAGAGATGCTGGCCACGGGGCCGCAAACCCTGCTCCACGGCGACCCGCACATCGCCAATACGTATCTACTGCCCGATCAGAGAGGTGGTTTTCTCGATTGGCAGCTGATGATCAAGGGGCGTTGGGCCCATGACGTCACGTATCTCCTGATCACCGGCCTTGCTACGGAGGACCGTCGCACCCACGAACGGGCCCTTCTGAGCTTCTACCTCGACGAGCTCCGGCGGCACGGCGTCGAGAACCCGCCAACGCAGGACGAGGCCTGGCTCCGTTACCGGCAGGCCGCGATTTGGGGATTGGTGATCGGCTGGCTCATCACCCCGACCGAGAACTACGGCGAAGCGATTACGGCGGCGAACATCTCGCGGCTCGTGGCCGCGGTTCAAGACCTGGAAACGCTGCAGGCGTTGGCGTGAGGGTGCGAGGGGATGGCGCCTCGCCAGTGCGGAGACCATAGAGGGGGTCTATGAATCGGCATGTTCCTCTAGCGGGCCAGCCCAACTTCCGAGACCTCGGTGGCTACGCAGCCGGTGATGGCCGGCGCATCAAGTGGGGGGCCGTATACCGCTCGGGCGAGCTCAGCCAACTGACTGACGACGACGTCGGAAAGCTCGGCCAGCTTGGCATCCGGACGGTCGTAGACTTGCGGTCCCCTGAAGAAGTGTCGGCGAGGGGCGAGGGCCGCCAACCGTCCGGTGCGCAGATCGTTCGGCTGCCGATCGCGTCGAGCGACATGTTTGCGAAGCTCATCCCCATGTTCCTGGAGGGAGATTTCTCTCAGGTGCCACCGGACCTGCTCGACAAGGTCAACCGCATGTTGGTCAGCGAATTCACAGAGCAGTATGCGAGCTTGCTTCGCGCTTTGAGCGAACCGGCGAATCGGCCGCTCGTGTTTCATTGCACGCAGGGCAAGGACAGGGCCGGGTTCGGCGCGGCGATGGTGTTGTCGGCGCTTGGCGTTCCATGGGAAACGGTCGTCGAGGACTACCTCCTTTCGAATCATTTCCGAAAAGAAGAGAACGACAAGATGCTAGGCATGATCCGGGGGTTTGCGGCCCGTCACGGCGGCCCCGAAGGTGAAGAAGTCGCGTTCTCGCGCGTCGAAGGCCTGTTGTACGTGAAAGAACAGAGTCTACAGGCCGCACATGCGGAGATCATCGAACGGCATGGTAGTGTCGAGGTGTTTCTGACCAAGGGGCTACGGTGTTCCACCGAGGGGCTCGAACGGTTGCGCGACGATTTGTTGGAGTAGGACATGTACGAAGCCGCAAGGAAGTCTTGGTTTGTGTTCGTGTTGGCCGCTGCGTGCGTGCTGGTCGGTGGCTCCCGCGCGCCGCATGCGGACGCGGAGGGCAAGACGGTCATCCGGTACGCGACGATTGCACCCGGAGGCTCCTCGTTCGGCAAGATCCTCAAGGCCTGGGGCCGGAGCCTTTCGCAAGAGACCGAAGGACGGGTGGAGTTACGCTACTACACCGGTGGCAGCCAGGGCGACGAGCGGGACTTCATACGAAAAATGCGCGCGGGGCAGATGGACGCCGCGGGCGTTACGACGATTGGGCTCGGCATCGTCGTGCGTCCTGCCCTGGTGCTTTCAGCGCCGGGCGTAATCGAGACATACGAGCAGCTGGCGCGTGTTCGCGAAAAGATGGGTCCGCGCTTCGAGAAAATGTTCGAGGAGGCGGGATTCGTGCTCCTGGCCTGGGCCGACGCCGGCAAGGGACACATCATGTCGACGACGCCCATCGTCAGGCCGGCTGACTTGAAGACCGCACGTCCCTGGGCGTGGAAAGACGACCCGATTTTTTCGGAGTTCTTGAAAGTCGTCGGCGCCAATGCGGTGCGGCTCGGCGTGCCGGAGGTTTACGCGGCGTTGCAGACGAAGATGGTCGACGTCGTTCCCGCGTCGCCCATCGCAGCAGTTGCGCTCCAGTGGTTCACCAAGCTCAAGTACATGTCGAAAGACAGCTTCGGGATCATCCTCGGTGCATCGGTGGTGAAGAAGGCGAAGTTCGACCAGCTGTCGCCGGAGGATCAGAAAGCCCTCATGGACACGGCACGACGCGCTGCGAAGGCGCTCGACAAGGTCGTGCGGCGCGACGACGCGAAGGCCTACGACATACTGCTCGAGCGCGGCATCGAGTTGGTTGACACCAGCCCTTATCAGGCGGAGTGGGACAAAGCCAGAGACGAGACGCTCGACCGTTTGACCGGGCGCATTTTCAGCAAGAGCTTGCTCGGCGAGGTGCGAGCCGCGGCGAACGGGACGGGCCCCTAGGCGTCGCGACACACGAGCCACAATTGCAAACGTGCCGGGCGCATGATGCGCACCGGCACGTCGGCAGTTTGTGAACCCTTCGAAAAGGGTGCGTGTGTTACTCGGCGTCTTCGAAGCTAGATAGGTCGGGAAGCTCGTCGAGGTTCGGCTGGAGGGCGATCTCGATGCGACGGTTCTTCGCGCGGCCTTCCTTGGTCTCGTTCGACTCGGTGGGCTGGGTGTCGGCGTAGGCGGCGGCCGAGATGCGGTTGCCGGGGACGCCGTACTCGATGAGCAGCTGACCCACGTCGATTGCGCGCGCGCCGGAAAGCTCCCAGTTCGAGGGGAAGCGCTTGGTCTTGATCGGCTTGTTGTCGGTGTGACCACCCACCTGGAACTCGCGGCCCTGGAGGCTTGCGAGGACTGGGCCGAGCTCGGCAAGAACGCGGACGCCTTCCTTCTTGAGCTTGGCGCTGCCGCTGGCGAACAGAACTGCTTCGGGCAACTCGATGACCATCTTGTTCCGCACGATGCGGACGGTGAGCTTGCCGGAGTCGATCATCGACTTCAGCTGCTTGAGCATGGAGTTGTACTCCTCGAGTTGCTTGGCGGCTTGTGCTTCGCGTGCAGCGGCCTCGGCCAGCGCAGCCTCCATGGCGTTGATTTCGCCCTTGTAGCCCTTCAAGAGCTTGTTGAGGTTCTCGCGATCCTTCTTGCATTGATCGAACGACGCGCCCGTCTCAGCGCCTTGCGCCTCGAGCTCCGTGATGCGGGCGTCTTTGGCCCGCAGCTCATCTTTCTTACAACCTGCGGTCAGCATCAGGCTGACAGCCAATAAAAATACCCAGCTTGCTTTGTGCATGTGTGCCCCTCCAAAAGGATTGTTCTCTAAAATCGGGTGCGGCACCTTATCAAGCACCTGGGACAAGGCAAGTACTTAGCGCCAGGGAGGCGTTTGCGCCGAATTCTCAAGTAGCTTCGAGGATCGGTGGCTAACGCCCTCTCGGGGGGCCCGGGAGGCTCAGCCTTTGGCGAGCTCGCCCCGTCGCAGCTTCCGGTACATCACTAGGCCGTCCCGCAGGATCTCGATCGCTTGGGCGCGTTCCTGCATGCCCTCGACGACGACCTCCTTGTGCTCGAGCGCTTTGTAGTCTTCGAAAAAGCGTTGAATCTCGCGCAGCTTGTGGTCCGGGAGGTCATCGAGCTTCCTCCGGTCTTCGTAGACAGGGTCGTTCACGCTCACGGCGATGATCTTGTCGTCGATGCCCTTGTCGTCGCGCATCCGCATCACACCGATGGCGCGGGCGTTCATGATCGTGAGGGGCACGACCGCTTCTTGACCGAGGACGAGCGCGTCGAGTGGGTCGCCGTCGTCACAGAAGCTCCGCGGCACGAAGCCGTAGTTGGCCGGGTAGTGCACCGCGCTAAAAAGGACGCGGTCGAGCCGAAGCAGCCCGCTCTCCTTGTCGAGCTCGTACTTGTTCTTGCTGCCCATCGGGACTTCGATGACGACAGGGAACGTTTCCTCGAGTTGATCTTCGTCAATGTAAACGTCGTGCCAGGGATGCATCTCGGTTTTCCTTAGGCCAAAGGGGGTGGACCTCACACGCCAGAGCCACCTCTTATATCACCAGTCCCCCACCCCGGGCCACACACGCCTCCCACCAAAACCTTCCCAGGTTGGATTTCACGCAACTCTTGAGCCCAATGGCCGAAACTGAGGCATGTCTTTGCCCCGCAGCGTCCTGCCCAACACGACCTACATGTTGACCAGGAGATGCCTTGGACGGCGTTTTCTGCTTCGCC
>JBGUEF010000167.1:0-7405 GCA_041821485.1 Deltaproteobacteria bacterium | reverse complement strand
GATGTCTCTGCATGTGAGGGATAGATATCAGTCGATAGCGTACGCGTCATGCGCAGAGCGTCGGCTCTCGAGCTCATGAACAAGGCACTGTCACTCCGAGAGCTGCTTTCGCAAGACCCGAGTCGAGCCTAGCCGACGCCAAACAGCTCTTCTCGCGCGGTTTCGCAGATAGCCATGACCGCTGGGTTCTTGAGACGTCGCTCGGGGGAGATCGCATAGAAGCGCGCCCGGATCTCTTGGGCTCGCCCGACGACCTGCACTCCGTACTGTCGCTTCACCTCGACCTCCACGACCGACGGCGTTGGGAAGATGCCGATTCCGTCCTGACCGAAGGTCTTCATGAGCGCGCTGTCGTCGAACTCTGCCACGATCTCCGGGCGCAGCTCGTTTTCTTCGCACCACTGGATCACCCCACGACCCAGCGCCGTGTTGCTGGTGGGCATGAGCATTGGTGCTCCGTCCAACGAGCGCGGGAAGGTGCGCGTGGCCGTGGCGGCGAGGCTGCGTTCGGCGAAGAATGTCACGCCACACTCTCCGAGGAGATGGTTGAATGCCTTGATGCCGCTGCCCGGAGGGCACGGCGTATCGGCCAACACGACGTCGATACGGTGGGTGCCAAGCTCGCCTATAAGTCGGTCGAATCGGTCCTCGGAGCACGCCAGATGCACGGGGGTAGGCAAGCGGAGCGCCGGATCGAGGAGGTTTCGAACCACGAGTTTGGGCATGACGTCGCTGACGCCTACGGCGAGGCGCACGGGTCGGCCGTGTGATTGACCGCTCAGCGCATCGAGCAACTCCTGCCCGATTGGGAAGATTTCGTCCGCATAGCGGTACGCAATGTGCCCAGCTTCCGTGAGCTCGAGTTTGCGGTGGCTGCGGTCGAAAAGGTCATGACCCAAGGCATCCTCGAGCTGCTTGATCTGAACGCTGACGGTAGGGTGCGAAAGTCTGAGCCGACGGCTGGCTGCTTGAATTCCGCCCTCGCGGACAGCCATCCAGAAGTACAGGAGGTGGTGGTAGTTGAGCCACTGCATCGGGGTTCGTAGATTTTCTCTACATAAATATGACGAAATATCTAGATTGTCAACACGTGGGCTGGCCGCAGATTCAAAGGCATGAAACGCGAAAGGAACTCAACCATGACCATTCTCTCATCGGCCCTAGGCCATTTCACACTGGCGGCCGCCTTCTCGGTCGCAATGCTCACCCCTACTTCGTTCGCAAGTGCCGAAGGCCCACCTGACGACGGTTTGAACGGCGAATTCTTGGCAAGCAGCGAAGGCCCCGCCGACGACGGCTTGAACGGGGACGTCTTCGCGCGTGTGTGCATACCCGACTGCGGGGATGGGGTGCCAAGATAGTTGGAGAAGGACGATGCGTCGTCGCCCCGGCGCAAACGACCGAAATTGCCGGCAGGTTATTTCATCTCAGCTTCCACCCTGCCGGCAAACTCTACCCTTATCTTCAACTTTGGGGGCAACCGGAACGGGCGGAAACGGCGGGGTGGCCTTCACCAGCTTCGAGTGGACCGAGCTGAACGGCGACGCCCCTTGATTCTTCTAGGTCGGATCTTCCCGTTAGCTGTTGGCGCCTTATAAGGGCGAAGTGAGTTACGAGGAAAATCGGGTGTGGTGTGAGAGCGGCCTGGTACGAGAAGCAAAGGTCACCAAACCGGTCACTGACCGTAGGCGAGATGCCGGACCCCACACCGGGACCGGTCGAGGTTTGCATACGCGTGGCGGCCTCGGGGGTGAGCTGATAGTCGATATAAACGCCCTTTCAGCTTCGCGCTCTACGCGACATAATCTCTAGTACCGCGAAATTCGGCGCTCATCGTCCTCCCGATGGGCTAAGAGAGCTGCACGGTTGGGTCTACGACCTTTCGGACGGCATCTTGCGTGACCTCGGCGTGAACACATCCGACACGAGACACCTCGAGCAGATCTACAAGTACGACATCAGGGAGTAGCGCCGCACTGGACCCGGGTGGTCGTGTCCCAACGGGTCCGCTCGATCTCCGAGACTGCGATCGCATCGATGAGCCGAACCCGTGCCATCGCAGCCTGCTGCTCACGGAGATTGACGAAGATGAGATTGCTCGACCCGACATCAAACCGACGACGCTCACCCTCGGCAAGCTCTGCAGCGGTGTCCACCACGTCTCCAGTGAGCCGCACTCTTTCGTCGGCTGCTCGCACCGCCGAGCCTGAATCGCGGACGCGGGCGCGCAGCGTATCCTCGATGAACTGAACCTCAGCCGTGCTTGCGGCCACCTTGGCGCGGGCGGCGCTGGCTCGGCCACGTTCGTCCCGAAAAATCAGGGGCATCGAGAGCTGAACGCCCGCCTTGAACACGTTCCCAGGGAGGGTGTTGTCCTGTTCGGTTCCGGTCAATTCCCCGAGGTCACGCGAGTACTCGAATAGGCCGTCGAGCTCGGGGCCGAGCTGATTGCGCGTGAGCTTCACGTCGACCTGGGTAGCGCGGAGCTCGGCGCGGGCTCGTGCGACATCGGGATGACAAGCGAGCACGCGGTCCATGACCTGGTCTTCCCTCACTTCGAACGATTGCGATTGGACGAGCTCTTCGGGAAGGCGCTCTGCAGTGGGCACGATGGAGTGCCCGGCATCGTCGCGCATGAAGAGCGAGAGCTCGAAGGAAGCCTGCTCGAACCCGCGCTGCGCGGCGACCACGTATGCGCGCCGCTCGAGTAGGATCCGTTCGTTGTCGGTGACGTCAAACTCGGCAATCGAGCCCGCGGCGAGGCGGCCACGCAACTGCGCATCACGCTGCTGGGCCAAATCGAGTAGGGAGCGAGCCACCTCGAGCTTTTCTCCGGCGCTCACCCACTTCCAATAGGCGCCGGCGGCGGCGAGCTCGAGATTCAGCGCAGCGCTCGATAGCCCCTCGCTTGCCGCCTCCTGAAGCTCGAGCGCGCGAGTGCGCTTTGCGCGGTCCTCGTCGATGAGACCCCCGCGCCAGATGGGAACCTCGATGCCCGCACGAACCTCGCCTCCCGAGAGGGTTTGGTTGTCGCGATAGGTGGGCCAGCGCTGGTTGATTCCGCGTCCGATCCGGTAACCGGCATAGATCTCGGTGCCCCAGAGCGTCGTCGGCTGGCGAAGCTCAGCGTCCGCCTGACGGAGATCGTAGTAGGAGCCCGTGAGGAGGCCGACATCTCCCTCGAGCCGGGGATCAAACGCGCCGCGCGCTGCGGTCGTGTTCCCCTCGGCCTCGCGAAGACGCTCCACCGCCTTGCGAATCCGGGGGTCGTGCGCGCTCACCGACTCGAGCACGTCCTCAAACAGAAGAGGTGGCTGCGGCGAATCGTCCGCGCCGGCAGCGATGGGAACCGCCAACCCGATGAGTACAGCCCAGCGGGACAAGACCTTCACTTCTTTGCCTCGCCGGTATTCGCGAGCGGTGGTGGGTCGGTGGTCGGGGGAAACCCGTTGAACTGACGCCACAGCTCGAATCCGAGCCGGACCCGGTCAAGAAGGATCCAGCCGTTCGCAAGGACACCCTGCCGCAGATAGCTCGCGGCAGGCCAAGGACTGTCCTCGGGGTCTGGGACGACGACGATGCGGAAATCGCCTCTACCGTCGTCCAAAGGATCCACGAACGCAACACGGCCGCCAAAGGTGCCCACCGCGACGGAGGGCCATCCCGAAAACTGCACCGCAGGCCAACCCTCAAACTGAAGACGCACCGCTCGACCGGGCTGGATCAACGCCGCATCGTTGCCATCGACGTAGAGAGAGACAGCGCGGTCTTTCGTGATCGGAACCAGCACGGCGAGTACCTTGCCGCGAGTCACCTGCTCACCACCAAGCCGTGCGACCACCCGGAGGATCGTACCGTCGACGGGCGCCACGATGACCTGCGCCTCCTGGCGGGCGATGTCGACTTCGAGCCTCGCGAGCCCCCCGTTGGCGGAGGCGACCTCGGTTTCGGCGCTTCGGAGACCAGCCTCCGCGTTCTCGATTTCGGCATCGGTGGACGCGACGACTCGGCGGAAAGCTGCACGGGTCTGGGCGAGCCTGTTCTTTGCAGCTCTGAGTTTGGCTTCGGCGGAGGCCACCTTGGCGCGGCTCTGACGGGCGGCGAGCTCCGCTAGCTCGAGGTCTCGCTGCGACGCGAGGCCGTCCCGCCGCAGGTCCTCCTGCCGATCGAAGTTGAGCTGATTGGTCTCGAGCTCGGCCTCTGCCGCCGACAGCTCCTGTCGAACGGACGCGACCCCCTGCTGGGCGATGGCGATGCTCGACTCGGCACCGTTGATCTCCGCGAGCCGAGAGCGTCGAAGCGACTCGACCCGGTTGGTGAGCGTTTCGAGGCGCTGCCCCTGGGCGATCCGCTGGACCTCGACCGCGGAGCGCTGCGCTCCGAGTCGATCGAGGATACGGGCGTCATTGTCGGCGAGCTCCACGATGGGATCGCCCTTCTTGACCCTCGAGCCCTCTTCGACGAACCACTTCGAAATCCGCCCCGAAATGGTGGCCTCGATCGGCTGCTGTCGCTGATCTGGCGAATAGGCGACCACTCGACCGGTGCCGCGAATGTTCTGAGTCCACGGCGCCAACAGAGCCGCCATGAGAAAGGTCAGAAAGGAAACGACGAGTACCTTCGCCACGAAGCCTGAGCGCTGCGGCGATGGCACCTGTAGCCCCGCGGGCAGGCTATCGCTCTCGAAGCCGGTCCAGGCGCTGGGGTTGTTCTGGGTTTCGCTCATGCCGCTTCTCCGTGCGAGGACGTGTCCCCGGAGAGGTCGATCTTCAGGTCGGCTCGGTCGACGAGCTCCGGCTCATCGGAGACGAGCAGCACAGAGACGTCCCGAGGGGAAGTGAGCGCGTCGAACATGGCCACGCGCTCGTCGGGGCTGACCTGGTCGAGCGTGCGATCGAGGACGAGCACGGACGGGCCCCCTGCGAAGGCTCGAGCAATGGTGAGGGCGAGCGCCTGCGTTCGCGTCAGAGGCGAGCCGTCCGCCAAAAGATCGGTCTCAAGCCCATCGGGGGCATCCTTTACCCACTGATCGATCCCAGCGTGAGCCAAGGCGTTCCAGGCCCCCTCGGCTGTCAGGTCGGGGTTGCCGGCCCGGAGATTGTCTCCGATGCAGCCAGGCAGAATCTCGGTGCTGCGGACCACTGCGACACGCGCGCGGATGTCGTGAAGCGCTAGATCCCGTGTGTCACGACCGTCGATCTCCATCCTCCCCGACCGCGGCGGAACGAGGCCGAACACGGCCGCCACCAAGCTCGAGGTCACCCGCTCTGGAGCGCCCGTGAGGGAGAGCGACTGCCCTGCGCCCAGACGAAGCGAAATCGGAGGGAACTCCTCCTCCTCGAGTTCGATCTCGATGTCTTCCAACACCAGCTCCCCAATGTCGCTGCCGCTCCGCGGGGGGCTTTCGCCGCCAGAACGTTCGAGCGGCAGGTCGAAGATCTCACCTAGCTTGTCGACCGCCGCGACGAGATCGTAGAAGACCTCGACCTTGCCGCCGAGCTTGGCGATCGAGGCCACGACCGCTGTCACGATGAGCTCGGCAGCAACGAGCTGGCCAATCGAGAGCTGGCGCTCAATCACTAGGATGCCGCCCAGCGCGAGGAGCGCGACGCTCGCGACCACCTCGATGGTGAGGGCACCCATCAACTGCCTGAAGACAACCCGGAAGTGACGGTCTCGCTTCTGGAGGTAGCTGTCGGCGAGGAGCTCGGCGCGATGCGTCGCGAACTCCTGTCCCCCAGCGAGCTTGAACGAAAGGGGGTGGCGAGCCATCTCCTCGAGCCAGCCCGCAACTGCGTACTTCGCCTTGGACTCCGCCACGCTCGTCCCCGTCCCGCCGCGCCCGAGCGGGATCAGAACCACGACGGCTCCGAGAATCAGGATGATGTCGAACGCCAGGAGCGCAGGGTGGTAGAACGCGAGGACGATGAGGCCGACGAGCGCAACGAGCAGCGCGTCGATCCCGCCGAGCAGAAGGGACGCAACGCTCTTCTGTGTCGTGAACACGTCGAAGAATCGATTGAGCAGCTCGGGGCCGTTCGCGGCTTGCAGGGCGGGAGCGCTGACGCGCGGTAGCCGGCCGCTGATCTCCGCCACGATGCGGACGAAGAGGCGCCGCTGCAGCATCTCCGCGATTCGCACCTGAAGAGCGCGAAGAACCGCCGAGCCGATGAGCGCGACGGCCAGCAGGACGGTGAGCACGAACAGGGGCTGGAAGAGCGAACCGAAGGCGACCGTGTTCACCAACGACTGAACGGCAATCGGAACGGCCAGTGAAAGGAGCCCCAGCGCGACGCCGTAGATGACGATCACGATGATGTCCTCACGGTCGAGCTCCAGCAGCTGACGCGTCCGCGCGAGCGGAGTCGGGCGAGCGCGCACCGGTGGTTTCCCTGCGTTATTCACGAGTTCCAAAGCATGATATTTATTTCGCGCTTGTCAATACGCGAATTCTGTTTTATGTAATGGAGAGCGGCAGATGAGCTATGAGTATTGACCCCAGCACGCCACCCTGGACTTTTCTAAGCAATCACGGACACATACTACTGTGCGTGGCCCGCGATCCCAATATTCGTGTACGCGAGATCGCACAGGCGGTGGGCATCACAGAGCGAGCCGTACAGCGAATCCTGGGCGAGCTGGAAGCTGCCGGAGTGATTTCGCGGAGCAGAAACGGGCGCCGAACGCACTACGAGATCGACGAAGAGCTGCCCTTGCGTCACCCCGTCGAGGCCGATCACACGATTGAGGAGCTCCTCAGCTTAGCCGGCTCGAAAGCCAGCTGAGCCTCATCCGAGCTCGAGGCTGATGCCGACGACGAGCTGGTAGTCGTTCTTGTCGATGGGGTCCACCGGATCCCCTGGGTTTGCCGGGGGCGGCGGTGGTCCGGGTTCCTCGGTTCGGAGGTACAGGAAGGCGATGTCGAGGTCGAGCACGCGCGTGAGCTCGATAGCAAGATCGGCCCTGCCGGTATGGTTGGTGTTACCGATCGTGGTCACGACCAGGTTCGTCAGCCAACTCATCGTGAGGTCGATGTCACCCGTAACGTCGAAGTCCCAGTGTATCCCGTCAGCTGAACTCGGAGACAAAAGGGCTCTGAGTTAAGAGACACTTTGCCGAGGGCGAGAGCCCTGCTGAGGAGTGTCCCATGCCAAGAAGAAAGAAACAATCGAGTGAGGCCGCAGTGCGCGACATCCGTCGCAAGACGCGCCGGAGGTTCTCTGCGGAGGAGAAGGTCCGAATCGTGCTCGACGGGATGCGCGGCGAGCTGAGCGTGGCCGAGTTGTGCCGTCGCGAAGGCATCGCTGCGAATCTGTACTACCGATGGAGCAAAGACTTCCTCGAGGCCGGCAAGAAGCAGCTAAGCGGCGACACGGTGCGCGAAGCGACAAGCACGGAGGTCAAG